>DASSWM010000035.1:0-5591 GCA_035704865.1 Agrococcus sp. | reverse complement strand
CTTCTCGGCCGTGGTCGGCGGGCTGCTCGTCGTGTGGCTGAGCGCCATCAACGGCGACGTGCTGGAGCGGCCGATCGTGCTCACGCTGCTGCTTGCGATGACGATCGTCGTCGCGTCTGCGAGCGCGACGTACCAGTGGCGCACGCCCCTGCTCATCATCACGACAGCGGTCGCGAGCGGACTGGTGCTCGGGCTCGGCATCGCGGTGGGGCTGCTGGAGCCGACGATCACGCTCTGGGGCTCGGCGGTGGCGTTCTCATTCGCTGGGTTGGGCGCCGTGTGGGCGTCGCACCGCCGATCGGCGGGGGCGCCGCGCGCGTCAGGCCGCCGGAGCGATCACGTCGGATCGCCGGCGGCCTGACGGGTTCGCTGCTCGGTCTCGTGACGCGTGCGAGCCTGCGGCTCGCGCGCTCCTCGACCGGCGGGCCCGCCGTGATCTCGATACGCGGCCTGCGGCCGCTACTCGATCAGCGAGTGGAGTGGTCGGCGGGCGTGGTCTCGATACGCCGCCTTCGGCGGCTACTCGACCAACGGGTGGGGCTACTCGACCGGCGGCGAGGGGCTACGCGGCGAACATGCGGGTGTTGCCCTGCTCCACCTCGTCGTACTGGCGGCCGGCGGCCGCGAGCGCCTCGTTGATCGCCGCGAGCGACTCCTCCACCCGCAGCGCCGTGGCGCGCCAGTCCTGCACGACGCCCTGGAAGGCGACCGAGGCCTGACCGCTCCAGGAGTCCTGCAGCGCCTGCAGCTGGCTGTGCATGGCCGAGACCTCCGACTGCACCCGGCTCGCGGTGCCGCGCACCGCGATGTGGGCGCCGTGGATGGCGTCGGCGTCGACGACGTACCTGCTCATGATCCCTCTCTCCCGCGCGGCGCATCCGCGCTCGTGCGCCGAAGGTAGGGGAGCGCGCGGCTCAGCCGCGGTGGCGGGAGAGCGCCTGTGGATTGCTGCCGCTCGTCGTCGTCATGCCCTCGGGCCGCAGGCGCTCGCTGAGCTCCATGACGGCGGCCTCGCCGGCGAGCGGGATGGCGATGCGGAACGTCGCGCCGCCGCCCGGGGTGTCGACGACGTCGAGCCTGCCGGAGTGCGCGCGCACGATGCCGCGCACGATCGCGAGCCCGAGCCCCGTGCCGCCCGTGTCGCGGGCCCGGGAGGAGTCAGCGCGGAAGAAGCGTTCGAAGATGCTGTCGCGCAGCTCAGCCGGGATGCCGTCGCCGTGGTCGATGACGAGCATGACCGCCTCGCGGCGGCGGCTCGAGACGCCGACGCCCAGCTCGATCGGCGTGCCGTCGGGCGTGTAGCGGGTGGCGTTGCCGATCAGGTTCGACAGCAGCTGGCGCAGCGCGTGCTCGTCGCCCAGCACCACCGCGGGCGGGGTGAGCGGCGGCGGCGTGAACACGCCCGTCTGCGGGGCGTCCTCGGCCCCCGCGACCGGGCCCAGCGCATCCACATCGATCGGCAGCACCGTCACGCGGCGGTCGGGCGCGCCCACGCGCGTGTCGCTCGCGGCATCGTTGACGAGCGGCACGAGGTCGAGCGGCTGCAGGTCGAGCGGCCGGCGCTCGTCGAGGCGGGCGAGCTGCAGCAGATCCTCGACGAGCCGCGCCATGCGCTTCGCCTCGCCCTCGATGCGCTCCATCGCGTTCTTGACGTCGGCCGGGTCGGTGATCGCGCCCATGCGGTAGAGCTCGGCGTAGCCGCGCACCGCCACGAGCGGTGTGCGCAGCTCGTGGCTCGCGTCGCCGACGAACTGCCGCATGCGCGCGACCGACTCGTCGCGCTGCTCGATCGCCGCCTCGATGCGGTCGAGCATGGTGTTGAGCGAGAGCTGCAGCGAGCCCACCTCGGTGCGCGGGTGCTCGCCCGTGAGGCGCTGGTCGTAGTCGCCGTCGGCGAAGCGCTGCGCCTCGGCGGCGGTCTTGCGCAGGCCGCGCAGCGTCGAGACCGCGAGGATGCGCGTGAGCGCGGCGCCCAGCACGATCGCGAGCAGCGAGAAGCCCGCGAACACGATCGTGAACGTCGTGGTGCTCGACTCCGTCGCCGCCATGTCGACCGCGACGATCGACACGAGCAGCTCGCCCGTGCCCGAGACGGTGCTGGGGGCGACGAGCGTGCGCCACTCGGTCTGCCCGTCGATCGAGACGAGCGTGAACGCGCCCTCCTCCTCGGCGACCGTGCCAAGGCTCAGGCCCGACAGGTCGGGGTTGGACGGACCGGGCAGCTTGTTGTCGCACAGCACCGTGCCCGACGCATCCGCCACGCCCAGGTAGTAGGTGTTGGGCATGCGCTGCGCGAGGTCGCACTGCTCGGGCGAGTCGGAGCGGGTGATCTCCTCGCTCGTGAACGCGCGCATCGCCTGGTCGAGCTCGCTGTCGAGGTCGGCGACCTGCGCGTCGCGGATGATCGAGAGCGTGCCGACGCCCGCGAGCGCGAGGCCGAACGCCATGATCACGACGATCAGTGCGCTGATCCGCCCGGCCAGCGACATGCGGCCGAGCAGGCGGGTCAGCGACGCGCGCACCTACGCCTTGGGGGACTTCAGCATGTAGCCGAACCCGCGCTTGGTGACGATCATCGGCTCGGCCGCGCGGTCGTCGATCTTGCGCCGCAGGTACGAGATGTAGGACTCGACGATGCCGACGTCGCCGTTGAAGTCGTACTCCCACACGTGGTCGAGGATCTGCGCCTTCGACAGCACGCGGTTGGCGTTTAGCATGAGGTAGCGCAGCAGCTTGAACTCGGTGGGGGAGAGCTCGATCTCCTCGCCCGCGACCGACACCTCGTGCGTGTCCTGGTTCATCGCGAGCTCGCCCACGTGGATCGTCGCGTCGTCGGTCTCGGCCATCGTGCGGCGCAGGATCGCCTTGATGCGCGCGATGATCTCGTCGAGCGAGAAGGGCTTCGTGACGTAGTCGTCGCCGCCGACCGTGAGGCCCGTGATCTTGTCGTCGGTGTCGTCCTTGGCGGTGAGGAACAGGATGGGCGAGGTGAAGCCGGATGCGCGCAGCCGCTTGGTCACGCCGAAGCCGTTGATGTCGGGGAGCATGACGTCGAGGAGGATGAGGTCTGGCTCGTCCTCGAGCACGGCGGAGATCGCGGCGGCGCCGGCGGCGACGGCGCGCACGTCGAAGCCCGCGAAGCGGAGGCTGGTGGTCAGCAGGTCACGGATCTGGGGCTCGTCGTCGACGACGAGGATCTTTGCGCTGGGCTCGGTCATGCGCTCAGTCTCTGGTAGTCCGCTGGACGATTCCTGAACGTCACTGCAGTGCCGATCCCGCGAGCCATGCGCCGTCGCCCGCTCCGTCAGGCGTTCGCGTGATCGGCGACGCCGATCTCGTGCTCGTCGAGGATCGTGTAGGCGTAGCCCTGCTCGGCGAGGAAGCGCTGGCGGCCGAGCGCGAACTCCTGGTCGACGGTGTCGCGCGCGACGATCGTGTAGAAGCTGGCCGTGCGGCCGCCCTTCGGCCGCAGCAGGCGGCCGAGGCGCTGCGCCTCCTCCTGCCGGGATCCGAACGAGCCCGACACCTGGACCGCGAGCGACGCATCCGGCAGGTCGACGGAGAAGTTCGCCACCTTCGAGACCACGAGCACGCGCTCGGTGCCCTCGCGGAAGGCCTGGAAGAGCTGCTGCCGCTCGAGCACCGGCGTCTCGCCCGTGATGAGCGGCGCGTCGAGCGCGGCCGAGAGCTCGTCGAGCTGGTCGAGGTACTGGCCGATCACGAGCGTCGGCTCGTCGGGGTGCTGCGCGAGCACGCGCTTGACGGTGTCGATCTTGCGCGGGCTCGAGGCGGCGATGCGGTAGCGGTCGCGGTCGCCGGAGGCGGCGTACTCGAGCCGCTCGTCCTCGTCGAGGTCGATGCGCACCTCGTAGCACTCGGCGGGCGCGATGAAGCCCTGCTGCTCGATCTCCTTCCAGGGAGCGTCGAAGCGCTTCGGGCCGATGAGGCTGAACACATCCGACTCGCGGCCGTCCTCGCGCACGAGCGTTGCCGTGAGCCCCAGGCGGCGGCGCGCCTGCAGGTCGGCGGTGAGCTTGAACACCGGCGCCGGCAGCAGGTGCACCTCGTCGTAGACGATGAGGCCCCAGTCGAGCGCGTCGAGCACGCCCAGGTGCGCGTACTCGCCGCCCCGCTTGACGGTGAGGATCTGGTAGGTCGCGATCGTGACCGGCTTGATCTCCTTCGACTGACCGGAGTACTCGCCGATCTCCTCCTCGGTGAGGCTCGTGCGCGCGAGCAGCTCTGCCCGCCACTGGCGCGCCGAGACGGTGTTCGTCACGAGGATGAGCGTCGTGGTGTCGGTCGCGGCCATCGCCGCAGCCCCGACGATCGTCTTGCCGGCGCCGCAGGGGAGCACGACGACGCCCGAGCCGGCGTCGGCGAAGTGCGTCACCGCATCCGCCTGGTACGGGCGCATGCTCCAGCCGTCCTCGACCAGGTCGATCTCGAGCGGGGTGCCGGGCGTGTAGCCGGCGAGATCCTCGGCGGGCCAGCCGAGCTTCACGAGCTCCTGCTTGAGCTCGCCGCGCGCCCAGTCGACGATGCGGATGCCGCCCTCGACGGGGCCGGCGAGCAGCGGCTGGATCTTCTTCGACCGCCGCACCTCCTCGAGCACGGGGCGGTCGTCGCTGCGCAGCACGAGGCCCTCGTCGTCGCGCTCGATGACGAGCCGGCCGTACCGGCCGATGGTCTCGCGGATGTCCTGGGCCACGCCGGGCGGGACGGGGAACTTCGCGTGCGTGTCGAGCGTGCCGATGATCTCGTCGGCGGTGTGGCCGGCGGCGCGCGCGTTCCACAGGCCCAGGCGCGTGACGCGGTAGGTGTGGATGTGCTCGGGCGCGCGCTCGAGCTCGGCGAAGACCTGCAGGGCCTGGCGGGCGACGGTCGCGTCGGGATGCGCGACCTCGAGCAGCACAGTCCTGTCGGACTGCACGATGAGCGGGCCTGGCTGAGTCATAGCGTTCCAGCCTACTCCCGCGCGGGCCCGGCCGGCCCGTTGCGGCCGCCGCGACCGGTGCACCGGGTCGGCGAAACCCTAAAGGGTCGAGGACGCTCGATGTCGGGCGTCAGCTGGCGACGCCGAGCCCCGCGACCTTCGTGATGGCGCTCAGCGGCAGGGTGCGCTCGATGTCGCGGTTCGCGTCCCGGGCGCGCAGCCGGCCGTTCGCGACCGCGAGCGGCACGAGCTCGACGTCGACCGGCTCGGTCGCGGTCGTGACCGTGAGCCGCACGGGCATGCGCTCGCGGATGGCGCTCTGCAGCTGCCGCTCGAGCCAGGCGCGCTCCTCCTCGCCCACCTCGAAGCCCGCGTCGCGCAGCCGGGCGACGAGCCGGTGGCGCTCGTGCACGGGCGGCGGCACGCGCTCGGGCGTGCGCCGCACGAGCTCGCCCGCGTCGTCCTCGAGCACGGCGGGGTAGCGCTCCTCGAGCAGCGCCTCGAGCGCCTCCTCCGCGCTCGTGCGGAAGGTGACGCGGTGGGGGCCGGTCTGCAGCGGTCCGGCGCTCACGAGCGCGCGGTCGACGGCGATCGTGCGGATGAGCTGCTCGTCGTCGCTGCGAGCCTGCGAGCGGGCGCCGCCCTCGGCGACCGG
>DASSWM010000034.1:0-3788 GCA_035704865.1 Agrococcus sp. | reverse complement strand
CGAGCGCAGCCTCACGATCGACTTCCTCATCGGCTACCTCAAGCGCCTGCTGCCCGGCCGTCCCGACCTGAAGATCGTCGTGACGAGCGCGACGATCGACCCGGAGTCGTTCAGCCGGCACTTCGACGACGCTCCGATCATCGAGGTGTCGGGCCGCACGTTCCCGGTCGACATCCGCTACCGCCCGCTCGTGAGCGAGGAGATGGATGCGGATGACGACGGTGAGGCGGACGAGCCGGCGGTCGACCTCGACCCGATCGACGGCATCGCGGCGGCGCTGCAGGAGATCGAGCGCGACGACGCGGGCGATGTGCTCGTGTTCCTGCCGAGCGAGGCCGACATCCGCGATGCGCAGGGCGCGCTCGAGGGCCGGCTGGGGCAGGCCACCGAGATCCTGCCGCTCTACGGGCGGTTGAGCGCCGCTGACCAGCACCGCGTGTTCGAGAAGAGCGGCCGGCCCGGCATCCGCCGTCGGGTCGTGCTCGCGACCAACGTGGCCGAGACCTCGTTGACCGTGCCGGGCATCCGTCATGTCATCGACACGGGGACGGCGCGCATCTCGCGGTACTCGGCGCGCTCGAAGGTGCAGCGGCTGCCGATCGAGGCGATCAGCCAGGCGAGCGCCAACCAGCGCTCGGGCCGTGCGGGGCGCGTGGCGCCGGGCATCGCGATCCGGCTCTACAGCGAGGCCGACTTCGAGAAGCGGCCGGCGTTCACCGACCCCGAGATCCTGCGCACGAACCTCGCGGCGGTCATCCTGCAGGCCGCGTCGCTCGGGCTCGGGCCGCTCGAGGAGTTCCCCTTCCTGCAGCCGCCGGCCGCGCGCGACATCAAGGACGGCAACGACCTGCTGCGCGAGCTCGGCGCCATCAGTCCCAAGGGCGCCATCACGAAGATCGGGCGCGAGCTCGCGCGGCTGCCCGTCGACCCGAGGTTCGGGCGGATGGCCGTGGCCGGCCGCGAGGCGGACGTCGCGCACGAGGTCATCGCGATCGTCGCGGGCCTGACGATCCAGGATCCGCGGGAGCGGCCGCTCGAGCGGCGCGAGGAGGCGGACCGCATGCACGCGCGCTTCGCCGACCCGACGAGCGACTTCATCACGCTGCTCGCGCTGTGGCGGTACCTGCAGGAGCAGCAGGCGCGGCTGTCGGGCAACCAGTTCCGGCGGCTCTGCAAGGCCGAGCACCTGTCGTTCCTGCGCGTGCGCGAGTGGCAGGACGTCGTGCGGCAGCTGACGCGGGCTCTGGGGCTGAGGGCGGAGAAGCGGTCCGCACGTTCGTCGAGTAGCGCCGAAGGGGCGCATCGAGACGGCAGCAGCGCCGGTCTCGATACGTCGGCTGCGCCTCCTACTCGACCAGCGGGTGGAGCGCCGGCGGATGGGGGTCCCGGCTCGCTCGCCGCGGAGGGCATCGACGCGACCGCCATCCACAAGGCGCTCCTGTCGGGCCTGCTCGGCCGCATCGGCGTGCGCGACGAGACCGGCAAGGCGCAGCAGCCGCGTCCGGGCGAGAGCAAGCGCCAGCACGAGCGCCGCACCCGGCAGCGGGCCGAGTACCTCGGCGCCCGCGGCGCGCGCTTCCAGATCTTCCCCGGCTCCGGCCTCGCCAAGAGCCCGCCGAGCGCGGTGATGGCGGCCGAGCTCGTCGAGACGAGCAGGCTCTTCGCCCGCACCGTCGCGCAGATCGACCTCGCCTGGGCCGAGCCGCTCGCTGGCGAACTCGCCAAGCGGCAGGTCTCCGAGCCCCATTGGGAGCGCAAGCAGGGCGCCGTCGTCGCCTACGAGAAGGTGACGCTGTTCGGCGTGCCGATCGTCGAGCGGCGCCGCATCCAGTTCGCGCGCGTCGACCCGGAGCACGCGCGCGAGCTGTTCATCCGGCACGCGCTCGTCGACGGAGACTGGGACTCCCCGCAGGAGTTCGACAAGAAGAATCGCGAGCTGCGGCGCGAGATCGAGCGGCTCGAGGAGCGCCAGCGCCGCCGCGACCTGCTCGTCGGCGACGAGGCGGTGTTCGAGTTCTTCGACGCGCGCATCCCGGCCGACGTCGCCTCGACGCGCGGCTTCGAGGGCTGGTGGCGGAAGGCGCGCGAGGAGACGCCCGACCTGCTGACGATGACGCGCGAGGACCTCACGGGCGAGGACGCGCGCGTCGACCACGAGCAGTTCCCCGGCAAGTGGCGCCAGGGCGAGCAGCGGCTGCGGCTCAGCTACCGCTTCGAGCCCGGCGCCGCCGACGACGGCGTCACGGTGCACGTGCCGCTCGCGGTGCTGCCGCGGCTGAGCGAAGCGGGCTTCGACTGGCTCGTGCCCGGCATGCGCGAAGAGCTGCTGACGGCGATGATCAAGAGCCTGCCCAAGCACATCCGCAAGCACGTCGTGCCGGCCGCCGACTGGGCGCGCGGCATGCTCGCCGAGCTGCCGGAGTCGCCGAGCGACCGCTCGCTCGCAGAGGTGCTCGCCGCGCGCATCAGCCGCACCGCCTACGTGCAGGCGGCCGGCACCGACGTCGACTGGGGACGCATCCCCGACCACCTCAAGCCCACCTTCGCGGTGGAGGACGCCCGCGGCCGCCGCCTCGGCCAGGGCAAGGAGCTCGAGGCGCTCAAGCGGCGCTTCAGCCAGCAGGCGACCGCGCAGGTCGCGAAGGCCGCCGTGAAGGTGACGAGCGATCTCGAGCGCGACGAGGTGGCGGGGTTCGAGCAGGATCTGCCCGCCCACATCGACGTGAAGCAGGGCGGCAACACCGTGCGCGCCTACCCCGGCTACGCCATCACGGGCAAGCGCGCCGACGGCAGGCCGCGAGTGGGCATCCGGCTCGCGAGCACGCGCGAGGCGCAGCAGCGCGACCAGCTCGCCGCGACCCGGCAGCTGCTGCTGCAGCAGGTGCCGAGCCCCGCGCCGTACGTGCAGTCGAACCTCACCGGCGCCGAGAAGCTCGCGCTCGGCGCCAGCCCGTACCCCTCGACCGACCGGCTCTTCGACGACCTCATGCGCGCGATCATCGACGCCGAGCTCGCTGCCGCGCCGTCGGCCGGCCCGCCCGCGACGACGCAGGAGTTCGAGGCGCTCCGCACTCGCGTCGCCGACGGCCTCGTCGACCGGCTGTTCGCGCTCGCGAGCCAGGTGGCGCGCATCCTCACGTCTGCCCGCAACGCCGACCGGGCGATCCGCGAGGGCGCGAGCCTGGCCCACATGGCGGCGCTCGCCGACGCGCGCGCCAACCTCGAGCAGCTCATCTTCGACGGCTTCGTCAGCCGCACGGGCCTCGCGCGGCTGGCGCGCCTCGAGGTCTACGTGCGCGCGATCGAGCACCGCGTCAAGCGCCTGCCCGAGACCGCCAACCGCGACCGCACCTGGATGACCGAGGTCGAGCAGGCGACGGCGCTGTTCACCGAGGCGGGCGGCACGCTGCCGCTGCCGGCCGACGTGGTCGACGCCGCGATGGCCGCGGGGCAGACGGATGCCGTCCCGGGCTCGGGCTCACAGGCGAAGGCCGTGCGGCTGGTCACCGCCCGCTGGCTGCTGGAGGAACTGCGCGTGAGCCTGTTCGCGCAGCAGCTCGGCACCGCGGGCCCGGTCTCGCTGCAGCGGATCCGCAAGGCGCTCACGCCCTAGCGCGATGGCGCGCCGCTGGGAGGAATTCCGGGCGGGTGCCGGCTGCGGGTCGGCGGGGGCCGCCGCCGTGGGCCGCGCAGGCGCGGCGGCGGGCGCCGGCTGCGGGCCCGCGGGGCCGCAGCCGTGGGCCGCGCAGACGCAGCGCCGTCAGCAGGGCGCGTACGCCGCGACCGCG
>DASSWM010000033.1:0-3359 GCA_035704865.1 Agrococcus sp. | reverse complement strand
CTCGACGCAGTTCCAATCGGGTGATCGTCTCGGGCCGGGAGTACGCCCGGGGACGGATCGCGTGCGCCGCGCTGACCAGCTGCCGGTGCAGGCGCTTGCCTGCGTGGGCCTCGATCGCTGCCACCAGCGCTTCAGGCGTCGCCAGCGGAGCTCGCTCCCGCACGATGGAGTCGCCGAGGGCGACCAAATCCGCGAATTCGAGGTAGTCGCAACCGTCGACGAACGCCTGGGCGGCAGTGACGACCTGCAGGCCGTCCAGCGAAGCAGTCGCGACGGACTCCGCGAGCCGCTGCCGGCCATTGATGCCCTTGCCTCGAGGCGCCCGCGCGGGTGCCGGCACCGTGACATCGATTCGGTCGAGCGCGCGGAGTCGCGGCGGTAGCGCCAGCTGCAGCAGCTGAGCGCCGGAGGCGTGGCTGATCCATCCGTCGTTCCCGATCGCCTCCAGCGCGATCCGGCAACGCTGCGCAAACGTGAGCTCGAGCTCGGCGTCGGCCCACAGGCCGTGGTGGAGGCTGCGGGCACGCGAGGAGCGCAGCCGGCGCTTCCCGACTCGAAGCGCCCGAGCCTCGGCCGTCGTGAACGTCGAGCCTCGCAGCGCTTCCGGCAGCGCCCACCCATCGGTGTCCATGCCGGGAGGATGGCGGCGGGTGCGCGCCGCATGCTGCGCCGCTGCACGCCGCTGTGGAGAGCGTCCGGTGCTTCCGAGGCCAGGCTCGTGCCTACAGGCACCGCGCACTCGGCGCATCCGGCGCCCCGCGCGACCGGTCGGAAAGCGGACGCTTCCGGCGCGATTCCGCGCCCGATCCGTCACCTCGCGGAAGAGCCGATGCGCGAACTGGCGCGATGGGCTCGGTTGGGCGCGCGGATCGCGACCTCCGCAGTCATCTCGCGAGCGCATGCCTGGCGCGGGCCGACGGATGCGGGCGGGAGGAAGGCGCGAGGCGCGAGGCGCGAGGCGCGAAGGGGGCGGCGCGGGCGCGGCGCGCGAAGGCGCGGCGCGCGAAGGCGCGGGCGCGGGGCGCGGGGCGCGGCGCGCGAAGGCGCGGCGCGCGAAGCGCGAGCCGCGAGGCGCGGCGCGCGAAGGCGCGTGAGCGCGCGGTTCTGGCTGAAACGTGCCCGATGCGCAGGCATCGGGGCGATCGTGGGAGACACTGAGAGCATGCAGCCCAACCCGCTCTACCGCATCGGCCTGCAAGAGGCGCGCGAGCTCGTCACGCGCGCGCCGTGGATGCAGCTGATCTCCCACCCGTCGACCGGCCCCGTCGCCTCCCCGACCCCGATGCTCCTCGCACCCGAGGATCCGGGCACCGACGCCTCGCCCATCGTGCTCGAGACGCACCTCGGCCGCGCCGACGCGCGCCTGCACGGGCTGCTACGGTCGCGCGAGGACGGCGCGCCGCATCAGGTGCTCGTCATCGCGTGGGGCGAGCACGGCTACATCTCCCCCAGCTGGTACGTCGGCGCCGACCGCGGCCAGGTGCCGACCTGGAACTTCGAGCAGGCGACGCTCACGTGCGACGTCGAGGTGCTCGGCGCGCAGGAGAACCTCGAGACGCTGCAGCGGCTCGTCGCGCACTTCGAGCAGGCGTACGCGCCCGAGGACGGCATCCGCCTCGACATCGACGACGACGGCAACCGCGGCATGGCCATGGGAACGGTCGGGCTGCGCCTGACGGTGCGCTCCTTCGACGCCAAGTCGAAGATGAGCCAGAACAAGTCGCCCGAGACGCGTGCGAGCGTGCTCGCGCGACTGGACGCATCCAACCCCCGGCTCGCCGCGCGCATGCGGCTGGCCGAGAGCGCGGAGGCCGACGCGCGCTCGCGCGGGGACTGACCCCAACCTTCGGCTGCGGCCGTTCGTCTTAGAGAGCAAGGGAGACTCGCGTGGCAGCCAGGTGGGAGCTGGTCGTGGCCGAGCTCGTCGCCGAGCGCGGCGAGGCGCTCGTGCGCTACGCGATGCTCCTGACCGGAGACGAGGAGGAGGCGCGCGACATGGTGCAGGACGCCCTGACGGCGACGTTCGGCCGGCTGCGCAACGGCTTCGCGGTCGAGCAGGCCGAGGCGTACGTGCGCAAGGCGATCGCGAACCGCTTCCTCGACCGCGCCCGCCGCGGGCAGCGCTGGCGGCGGATCGCGCCGCTCGTGGGCGAGCGGGAGCGCGTCGACTCCGGCTCGACGCTCACGGGCGAGCGGCTCGACATGGCGGCGCGGCTGCAGCGGCTGAGCCCACGAGAGCGAGCGTGCATCGTGCTGCGCTACGACGAGGACCGCACGGTCGAGCAGGTCGCGGCCGAGCTGGGCATCTCGGCGGGAGCCGTGAAGCGGTACCTGTCGGATGCGCTGGGCAAGCTGCGCGGGATGCTCGAGCGGGAGCGCGAGCACGGAACGCGGGAGGAGCAGCCATGAGCGACGACGACGAGCTGCGCCGGCGCCTGCAGGACATCCCGGCGCCGGGCTCCCGGCTCGACCCGGACGCGGTGATCGCCGGCGCGAAGCGGCGACGGCGGCCGAAGACGATCGCGCTGTCGTCGGCGGCGACCGTCGCGGGTGTGCTGATCGTCGCGCCGCTCGTGGTGCCCGGGCTGCAGTTCCTGCGGCCGGGGAGCACGACGAGCGTCTCGACCGACGCGGGCGCAGCGCCGGAGTCGGCGCAGGAGTCGGGCGGCGCCGACGACGGCGAGGTCTTCCAGGGCGGCGGCGCCGACTCGGGCAGCGAGCCCGCGGGCGAGGGCGACCAGGGCGCTTCGGGCGAGGAGGCGACGGAGCCGTCCGCCGGGGCCGAGGTGTGCGGGCTGACGCGGGCGGGCGACATCGGCCTCGCGCTCACGATGCTCGAGGAGCCGTCGGCGCGCGGCGAGCACGAGGGCGTGGCGCCGGTCGAGGTGCGCAACACGGGCACGGCTCCGGTCGACCTCGAGGTCGCGGCGGTGCGCTCGATCGAGGTGACCGGCTCGGGCGCGACGCTGGTGGGCGGCGCGGAGCAGCGGCTCGATCTCGAGCCCGGCGAGTCGGCGGTGCTCACGGCGACCACGGCGGTCCTGGCCGCCGACGCGTGCGGCGACGGGACCCCATCCGCGGCACTGCCCGTGGCGATCGTCGCGATCGACGGGTCGGAGCCGCTCGAGGTCGTCGGCGAGCCCTGGGCGGACGACGTCCGCTGAGAGGAACCACCGGTCGCTGACGGGCGCGTGCGCTCGCTGACGGCCGCGGGCGTTCGCTTGCGGTGCGGCGTTCGCTGGCGGTGCGGCGTTCGCTGGCGGGGCGGCGTTCGCTGGCGGGGCGGGCGCTGGTCGTGGACCGCGGACGACGTTCGCTGAGAGCGGGAAGGAACCGTCGTCGCTCCCGGGCTCGCGGCC
>DASSWM010000032.1:0-6120 GCA_035704865.1 Agrococcus sp. | reverse complement strand
AGCGCTGCGGGCTGGAGCCGCAGGGTCGCGCTGCTGCTGGAGCCATCGCCCTCTTCGATCTCCCAGAGTCCCCGCCAGGGGATGCGCGGCCCGCCCTCGATCGTGAGCCCCTCGCAGTCGAGCACGACCGCGCTGCCCTGCCGAGCCGCTCTGCGCACGAGCAGCGGCAGCCCCACCGCGCCGAACAGCAGCAGCCCGGCCGCGCCGATCGCGACGGCGACCGGCGAGTCCCACCGGCTCGACCCGAAGGGCAGATCCGATAGCGGGCCGATGACGAGCGCAGCGCTCATCACCGTGAACGCCACCCCCAGCACCACGAGCAGCCAGGCCTGCAGCGGGCGCCCGCCGAGCACCGCCCGGCCGCTCGAGCGCAGCGCCTGCATCGCCTGCTCGTGCGCTGTGGGCTGGCGGCCGGCGCTCGCCGCCGCCGTGTGCGCGGCAGGCCCGACGGCCCGCGCGGCTGCGGCGTCGAGCACCACGACCACGTCGGCCGGCGCGAGCCCGCGCACGGGCGGCAGCTCGAGCGCGCCGCCGCGCGTGCGGGCCGAGAGCACCGCCGCGCCGATGCCGTTGTCCGGCCCCCACGCAGGACGGTCGAGCAGGAGCGTCGCGCTCCGCCTGCGGTCACCCGGTGCCACGGCGACGATCCAGTGCCAGCGCACGAGCCCACCGCCGGCAGCGCGCACGCCATCGCGGTCGAGCAGGATGCCGCGCCGCCGCCGCAGCGCCTGCCGCGGCAGGAGCCAGCCGCCCGCGAGCCCGAAGAGCACGAAGGCGCCGGCCGCTGTCACTGCCTCGAACGGCGAGTCGGTCCCTTCGTCGAAGAGCCCGCCGCCGGCGAGGGCGCCGACGGCGATGGCGAGCCCGGTGCCGGCGAGCACGAGCGACGCGGCTGCGAGCAGCCACAGCCGATGCGCCCGGCCGGGCAGCGTGACCGAGCCGACGCGGTCGAGCTCGTCGAGGGCGCGCTGCAGGCGCGCGGCGCGCCCGCGCGTCACAGGCTGTCGCCGCGCACGTACTGCCAGCCGGAGTCGCGGCGGAAGGTGCTGAGCTCGCGCATCGAGCCGCGCGCTCCCTCGGCCACCCAGTGGGCCTCGAACGCCACGGTGCCCTCGCGGTCGAACGGGCCGCCGCCGGTGGTGGCGAGCACGTCGAGCCGCAGCCAGCGGATGCCCGGGTCGAGCTCGAGGGAGCGGGGTCGGGTGGATGCGTGCCAGGAGGCGAGCAGCCAGTCGACGTCCTCGAGCGCGAAGGCCGTGTAGCGCGAGCGCATGAGCGCCTCGGCGGTGGCCGCCGCGCGCTCGCCGCGCTGGATCGGCGCGCAGCACTCGCCGAACGGCAGGCCCGTGCCGCACGGGCAGCGCTTCGCGTCGTCGATCGCCGCGGTCACGACCCGAGGCCGGCGAAGCGCTCGATGTCGGCCTGGTTGCCGGAGACGATGATGAGGTCGTGGTTGGAGACGACCGTCTCGGGCGTCGCGTACGTGAACTCGCCGCCGGGGCTCTTCACGCCGACGACCGTGAGGTGGTACTTCGACCGGATCTGGGACTCGGCGAGCGTGACGCCCCGGATGCGCTTGGGCGGATACATCTTCACGATCGCGAACTGGTCGTCGAACTGGATGTAGTCGAGCATGCGGCCGGAGACGAGGTGCGCGACGCGCTCGCCGGCCTCGGCCTCGGGGTAGATGACGTGGTTGGCGCCGATGCGGCTGAGGATCTTGCCGTGCGACTGGCTGATGGCCTTCGCCCAGATCTGCGGGATGCCCAGGTCGACGAGGTTGGCGACGATGAGCACCGACGCCTCGATCGACGAGCCCACGGCGCAGACGGCGATGGAGAAGTCCTGCGCGCCGAGCTGCCGCAGCGCGTCGATCGAGCGCGCATCCGCCTGCACGGTGTGCGTGAGTCGCTCCGACCACTTCTGCACGAGGTTGATGTCGTCGTCGATCGCCAGCACCTCGCGGTCGAGCCGCGCGAGCTGGCCGGCGGTCGCGGCGCCGAAGCGGCCCAGCCCGATCACGAGCACGGGGGCGTCGTGGGGAATCCTGTCAACCAACGATCGGCCTCTCCTCGGGGCGCGTGAACAGCTGCGTGCGCTGGCTCGCGGCCAGCGCGGCAGCGAGCGTCACACTACCAATGCGGCCGGTGAACATCGTCAGGGCGAGGATGACCTTGGCCGGATCCTCGAGGCCCGCGTGCGTGAAGCCCGTCGAGAGGCCGACGGTGCCGAACGCGCTGATGACGTCGAAGAGCACGAACGACATCGGTGCGCCGGTGATCTCCAGCAGCACGACGGTCGCGAGCGCGATGATCGTTGCGCTCCAGAGCGTGACCGAGACCGCCAGGCGCAGCACGTCCGAGGGGATGCGGCGGTCGAACGCCTCCATCGACTTGCGGCCGCGCGCCTCGGCGAACGCGCCCAGGAACAGGATCGCGAGCGTCGTCACCTTGATGCCGCCGGCGGTCGAGGCCGAGCCGCCGCCGACGAACATGAGCATGTCGGTCACCAGCAGGCTGGAGTTGTGCAGCAGGCCCAGGTCGTCGACCGCGAAGCCGCCTGATCGCGCCATCGACGAGAGGAAGAAGGCGTGCAGCACCTGCTGCCCGAAGTCGGCCGTGCCCCACGAGTCGGCGTTGCCCCACTCGAGCACGAGGTAGGCGAGGCCGCCGGCGAGGAAGAGCATGATCGACACCGAGATGGTGAGCTTCACGTGCAGCGACCACTGGCGGGGCGTGCCGAGGTGGCGCAGCAGCACGAAGTAGACGGGGAAGCCGAGCGAGCCCGTGAAGACGCCGAGCATCAGCACGATCATGAACCACGGGTCGGTCGAGTACGGCTCGAGCCCCTCCGTGGTCGGCACGAACCCCGAGTTCGTGAACGCCATGAACGACCAGTAGGTGGCCTCGTAGAGCGCCGCGAGCGGGTTCTTGCCCTCCATCAGGATGCGCGGGTAGAGCAGCACGATCAGGGCCGCCTCGAACACGAGCACCGACAGCGCGACCGTGCGCAGCAGCCCGCCGACCTCGCCGAGCCGGATCGCCTGCGCCTCCTTCACGACCCCCTTGCGCACGCGCGACGGGTTCGAGTCGCTCGCGGCCATGAGCCGCTGCCGCAGCCCCAGCCGACGAGCGACGGTCAGGCCCAGCAGCGACGCGAGCGTCAGCACGCCGATGCCGCCCACCTCGACGCCCACCATCACGACCGCGTTGCCGAACGGGCTCCAGTGCGTCGCCATGTCGACCACCGAGAGGCCCGTGACGCACACGACGCTCACCGCCTGGAAGAAGGCGTCCACGATCGGCGTCGGCTCGCCCGAGGCCGTCGCCCACGGCGTCATGAGCAGCAGCATGAACACGAGGTTCAGGCCCGCGAACACGAGGATCGCGAAGCGCGCCGGATAGGAGCCCGCGAACGCGTCGAGACGATCTCGGGAGCGTTCGAGCAACGACCGGTCGCCCGAGGTCCGCTCTTCCGCCACGTGCCGCGCCTTCCGCAGGAGCTCCAGCGCCGCCTCCCGGCGCAGATCGCGCCCAGCGTAGTCCCATCACCCGCCGCCGCGGCTCACCGCACCCGGTTTCCGGCGCCCGGGTCGGGCGGCGCCGCCGGCGCGGCAGCCGGGGCGCGCGCGACGACCGGCGTTTTGCCGTGCACCGCGCAGTTTGTCGCGCCCGCGCCGCGCTGGCATGCTTTCCGCATGGCCGACATCTTCAGCGTCATCGCGGACAGCACGCGACGAGACATCCTCAGCGTGCTCCTGGAGCGCCGCGGGATGACCGGGGAGGCCAGCGTCAGTCAGATCGTCGAGGCGCTCGGCGTGCCGCAGCCGACCGTCTCGAAGCACCTGCGCACGCTGCGCGACGCGGGGCTCGTGACGGTGCGCGAGGACGGCCAGCACCGCTACTACGCCATCGTGCTGTCGCCGTTCGACGAGGTCGACGACTGGCTGATGCCGTTCATCTTCGCCGAGGGCGACCAGGAGGAGGCGAACCTGGGCGCCGCCGCGTTCGCCGCCTGGGCGGGCGTCAACGTGCAGGCGCCGCTGCGCGCAGCCGCCGATCAGGCGCGGCAGGCGGCCGAGCAGGCGCGCATCGCCGCCGAGCAGGCGCTCGCGCGGATGTCCGACCGCGTCGAGCACCCCGCGCCCGTCGGCGCCTCGCTGGGCCGCAGGGCCGCCGACCGCGTGCACGACCTGCAGGACCGCATGCAGGAGGCCAGGGACCGCATCCACGAGGTGCAGGACCGGCTGCACGAGATGCAGTCGCGCGCTTCGCAGCGGCTCGACGAGGCGCGCGGGAAGGCGCGCACGCGCGAGGAGCTCGAGGCAGACGAGCGCCGCGCCGCTGATGAGCGCCGTGCAGAGGAGGGCGACGAGCGCCCCGCGCGCCAGGACGACGACGCCAAGCTGGAGTGAGCGCAGGGCCGACATGCGGCGCACACCCGGATTCCGGTACGATGCCTGGAGCGTTTTCCCTGCGCTGAACTCGAGTCGCCACCCGGCGACGCCGATCGCGCAGCGTCGACGAGCAATCTCAATCCGGAAGTGAGGAACCTCTATGGGTTCTGTGGTCAAGAAGCGCCGCAAGCGCATGGCGAAGAAGAAGCACCGCAAGCTGCTTCGCAAGACGCGCCACCAGCGTCGCAACCGCAAGTAGTCGGTTGCTCCAGGGGCCGGGACCCGCAGTGCGGGTGCCCGGCCTCTGCGCGTTCGCGGCGCACGCCCGGAGCGCGGCGCACCGCGCGTCTGCTGAGATGGGCGCATGACGATCGAGCTCGCGACCCCCGACCTCGACGGGCTGCACGAGGCGGTGCGGCACCTCGTCTCCTGGCAACGCAGCGGTGAGCCGCTGCAGCTGCACCCCGGCGACATCGGCTGGTTCTGGCGCCTCGGCGCCGCACGGACGACGGATGCGGTGCGCGCGTGGCGCGCGGACGGCCGGCTGGTGGCCGTCGGGCTGCTCGACGGCGCGGATCTGCTGCGGGTGACGACCGCGCCCGAGCTGCGGCGCGACGCGACGCTCGCGGCCGCGATGGTCGACGACATCGCCCGCCCGGAGCGGGGCGTGCTGCCCGCCGGCGCCGCCGCCGTCGAGGTGCCGAGCGGGGCGCTGCTCGACGAGCGGCTCGAGGATGCCGGCTGGCGCCGCGGCGACGCGTGGACCCCGCTCGAGCGCGACCTCGCGGATGCCGTGGAGCCGGCGCCCGGCCGGCACCCGCTGCGCATCGTGGAGGTCGACGGCACCGACGCCGCGCTGGTCTCGGCGTGGGCGGCCGTGCAGCGCTCGGCGTTCGACACGACCGCCGCGGTCGACGAGCGCTGGTACGCCATGGCCGGCGGCGCGCCCTTCGCGGATGCCCGCTGCCTGCTCGGGCTCGACGGCGACGACCCGGCGGCGGGCATCATCGCCTGGTCGGCGGGCTCGGGGCGGCCCGGGCTCATCGAGCCCATGGGCGTGCACCAGGAGCACCGCGGGCGCGGCCACGCCCGCAGCATCACGCTCGCGGCCGCCGCGGCGCTGCGCGAGCTCGGCGCCTCGAGCGCGCAGGTGTGCACCGAGAGCGAGCGCGTCGGAGCGGTCGCCGCCTACCGCTCGGCCGGCTTCGCGGCGCTGCCCGAGCGCTTCGACCGCGTGCGCGACGCCTAGGCTGGCGGCATGGTCGAGATCACGCTCATCGCCAAGCCCGGCTGCCACCTGTGCGACGAGGCGCGACCCGTGGTCGAGCGCGTCGTCGCCGGCTTCGACGACGTGACGCTCACCGAGGTGTCGATCCTCGACGACCCCGCGCTCGAGGCGCGCTGGGCCGACGACATCCCGGTCGTGCTCATCGACGGGCGCCCGCACTCATCGTGGCGCGTCGATCCCGCGAAGCTGACCGACCGCATCCGCGCGCGACTGTCGGTCATCGAGTAGGGACGCACCCTCGCATCGAGCTGACGATCGTCGTCTCCATGCGCCCTTCGGGCTGCTCGACGACCGCGGCTACGGCGTGAGGCGGTTCGGGCCGCGGAAGAGGAACGTGCTCTCGCGGATCGAGCCGAGGCCCAGCATGAGCATGACGACGCGGGCCAGGCCCATGCCGAAGCCGCCGTGCGGGGGCACGCCGTAGCGGAAGAAGTCG
>DASSWM010000031.1:0-4705 GCA_035704865.1 Agrococcus sp. | reverse complement strand
CGACCCGGCCTTCGCCCCCGCCTTCGACCCGGATCTCGCACCGGCCTTCGCACCCGGCTTCGCCCCGGCCTTCCCGGCCGCCGGCGGCGCATACCCCTTGAGCCGCGCATCCCGCTCCGCGTCCTGCTCCTTCATGCGGTGCACGAGCCACTGCCGCTTCTCGGCATCCGTGCGGATGAGCGCGAACCGGTAGGGCTCGCCGCCCAGAGCTCCGTCGGGCGAGCCGTGCAGCGTGCCGATCACCTCGTCGTCGCGCCACTTCTCGAGCTCGTACTCGCCCGCATCCCAGATCTCGACCTTGCCGGCGCCATACTCGCCCTTCGGGATCGTGCCCTCGAACGAGCCGTACTCGAGCGGGTGGTCCTCGGTCTGCACCGCGAGCCGGTTCTGCTTCGCGGTCGTCGGCAGCCCCTTCGGCACCGCCCACGACACGAGCACGCCCTCCTGCTCGAGCCGGAAGTCGTAGTGCAGCCGCCGAGCCTGATGCTTCTGCACGACCCACGACTGCCCCTCGGTCGGCGCGGCGGGCTCGGCCGGCACCGGCTCGGGCGTGCGAGCGGCCGAGCGCATGCCGCGGTACTTCGCGAGCCGGTCCGGCGGCGGGTCGAGCGCCGCGATGATGTCGCCGTCGCGCTCGAGCCGCGCGAGCACCTCCTCGTACTCGAGCTGCTCGAGCCCGCCCGCCTCCACCTCGTCCCACGTGCGCGGCGCGGCGACGGTGGGCCGCAGTCGGCCGCGCAGGGAGTATGGAGCGACGGTCGTCTTCGACGCCGAGTTCTGGCTCCAGTCGATGAGCACCTTGCCGCGCCGCAGCGTCTTCTTCATGTCGCTGACGATCTCGTCCGGATGCATCTGCTCGAGCGAGCGCGCCAGCTGGTGCGCCACCTCGCTCGCCTGCTCCGAGGTGACGGTGCCGTCGAGCCGCGCGTAGAGGTGGATGCCCTTCGACCCGCTCGTGAGCGGGAACGGCTCGAGCCCGATGTCGACGAGCAGCTCGCGCACCCACAGCGCCACCTGCGCGCAGTCGTCGAGATCGGCGCCGTCGCCCGGGTCGAGGTCGAGCACGAGCCGGTCGGGGTTCGCCTTCTCGCCGTCGATCATGCGCCACTGCGGCACGTGCAGCTCGAGCGCGCCCATCTGCGCCATCCACGCGAGCGTGCCGGCCTCGGTCAGCAGCGGGTACTGCTTCGGCCCCGTCGAGTGCCGCTGCTCGACCGTCTCGATCCAGTCGGGCGCGCCCTTCTCGAGCGTCTTCTGGAAGAACACTGCGCCGGGCTTGCGCGCCGTGCCGACCCCGTCGACCCAGCGCTTGCGCGTCACGGGGCGGCCCGCTGCGTGCGCCATGAGGGCGTCGGATGCGCGCAGCACGTACTCGAGCACGTCCCGTTTCGTCGTCCCGGTCGACGGGTACAGCACCTTGTCGGGGTTCGAGAACCGCAGCGTCCTGCCGCCGACGGTGATCCGCTCGGCCGCTGCCACGTCAGGCGGACTTCTTCTTGGCGGTCGCCGACTCCTTCGCCGCGGTCTTCTTGGCGGCCGGCTTCTTCGCGGTCGACTTCTTGGGAGCCGACTGCTTCTCGGCGCTCTGCTTGGCCGCCGACTTCTTCGCGCCCGACTTCTTGGCCGGCTTCTTCGTCGCAGGCTTCGCGTCGTCCTCCGACGCATCCGCGCTCCGCTTGCCTGCCCCCTCGTCGCCCGCGCGCTTCTTCTCGACCGAGCGCTGCAGCGCCTCGAGCAGGTCGATGACCTCGGCGCCCTCGCCCTCCTCGGTCTCGCCGAAGGTCGCGGCGGTGTCGAGCGCGTCGCCCTGCTCGAGCTTCGCCTCGACGAGCTTGTGCAGCTGCTCCTGGTACTCGTCGACGTACTGCTCGGGCTCGAAGTCGGCCTCGAGGTCGGCGACGATCGAGCGCGCGAGCTCCATCTCGCGCTTGCCCACCGTGACGTCGGCGTCGAGGCTCTCGAACTCGGCCGCCCTCACCTCGTCGGCCCAGCGCATCGTCTGCACCGTGAGCACGCCGTCGCGCACGCGCATCGACGCGAGCCGCGTGCGCTGGCGCAGCGAGAGCTTCACGACCGCGGTGCGCTCGGTCTCCTCCAGCACGCGCCGCAGCAGCATGTAGGCCTTGGGGCTCTTCGAGTCGGGCTCGAGGTAGTAGCTGCGCTCGAAGAGGATCGGGTCGATCTGCTCGTTCGGCACGAACTCCATCACCTCGATCTCGCGGCTCTTCTCGGCCGGCAGCGACTCCATGTCCTCATCGGTGAGCACGACCGTCTGCTCGCCGTCGTCGTAGGCCTTGTCGATGTGCTCGTAGGCGATCTTCTTGCCGCACACCTCGCACTTGCGCTGGTAGCGGATCCTGCCGCCGTCGGCGTCGTGCACCTGGTGCAGCTGCAGGTCGTGCTCCTCGGTCGCGGAGTACAGCTTCACCGGCACGTTCACGAGCCCGAATGTGATCGAGCCCTTCCAGATCGCTCGCATGTGGCCACTGTTCACCACGAGCGGGGTCGGCGCCAGGGGCGGATTCCCAGGAACGGCGAGGGGCGGATGCGCGGGGAGCGGAGGGGCGGATGCGTCGGGTCGCGCGGGCGCGCGCCGCGTGCGAATGTGCGGGGCCCGGCTCGTGCGCGGGGCGGATGCGCGGTGCGCGCTTGGCGCGGAGCGCAGTTCCGGGGGACAATCCGACTCGTGACGATCTCCCGCCCCGCCGGCCGCTCGCCCCGCACCGTCGGCGTCGAGGAGGAGGTGATCCTGCTGGAGCCCGAGACCCTCTCGCCGGTCGACGTCGCCGACGAGGTGATCGCCGAGCTTGTCGACATCGACGCGACCGTCTCGTGGGTCACGCGCGAGTACCTGCGCGCGCAGGTGGAGTTCTCGTCGCCCGTCCTGGCCGACGGCGACGCTGCCGAGCGCGTGGTGCGCGAGTTCCGTCGGGCGCTCGCACGATCGGCCGAGCGGCGGGGCCTCATCGCCGCGAGCGTCGGCACTGCGCACGGGCGTGGCTCATCGGGAACGGCCGAAGGGGAGCGCTACCTGCGGTTCGACACCGAGCTCGGCGCGATCCGCCCCGACCACCAGATCCAGGGGCTGCATGTGCACGTCGCGATCGATTCCCGTGAGGAGGGCGTCGCCGTCATGCGGGCACTGCGGCCCTGGCTCGCGCCGCTCATCGCCCTGACAGCCAACTCCCCGTGCTTCGCCGGCGTCGACACCGGCTTCGCCAGTTGGCGCACCATGATCGGTCGGCGATTCACGACGGCTTCGGCACCGCCGATCTTCGTCGACGCCGCCGACTACGAGCGCCGCATCCGCGCACTGGTCGGCATCGGCACGACGTTCGATACTGCGGCGCTCGCGTGGATGATGCGGCTCGCCGAGCGCTACCCGACGATCGAGCTGCGGGTGTTCGACGCGCAGCTCTCCGCCGATGAGACCGTCGCGACCGCGCTGCTGACGCGTGCGCTCGTCGAGGTGGCCGCCGCGGGGCAGCTGCCGCACGCCGAGGCCGCCGCGCAGCCGGAGCACGTCGACTCGGCGGTCTGGCATGCGGCCAGGCATGGCATCGACGACGGCCTCGTCGACCCGGCGACCGCCGCGCTGGCGCCCGCGTGGGTTGTCGTCGACCGCATGGTGGAGGCAGCGAGGCCGGCGCTGGTCGCGACGGGCGACGAGGCGCGCGTCGACGCGTTCGTCGCGCGCATCCGCTCGGAGGGCAACGGCGCCGCGCGGCAGCGCGCGGCGCTCGCGGACGGCGAGGCGACGCTCGGCCGCCTGCTGCGCGCCACCTTCGTCGCGTAGCCCGCCCCACGGTCATCGAGTAGAGCGCAGGCCGGCGCTCCCATCGGTCATCGAGTAGGCCGCAGGCCGCATCGAGATGACGGAGCCACTGCTCTCGACCTGCGCCTCGGCGCTACTCGCCCCCGGCGCCCTGCAGATGCTCCCGCAGGAACGCGAGCGTCGACGCCCAGGCCTCGGCAGACGCATCCGCGTCGTACTTGCCTTCCACCTGCGCGTTCTGGAACCCGTGCTTCGCGCCCCGGTAGGTGCGCAGCTCCACCGTGTGGTGCCCCTCGCGCGCGAGCCGCTCCTGCAGCGCGTCGGGCGCCTCCTTGCCCGTCCAGGTGTCGCGCTCGGCGAGCTGGAACAGCACCGGCACGCGCACGGTGCCGTGGCCCTCGCGCGCGGCGCCGTAGTAGGCGACCACCGCGTCGACCGAGCCCTGCGCGGCGTACTCGAGCGCGATCATCGAGCCCATCGAGAAGCCCACGAGCGCCGCTCGGGCGCTGCCGCCCGCGCGCGCCTCGCCGATCGCTTCGCTCACGATGCGGTGCGCGCCGGCCATGTCGGCGGTGCGCTCGCGCAGCAGCCGGCGCGACTGGCTCGCGTCGGTCGTCGCGCGGCCGGCGTAGAAGTCGGGCAGCGCGACGCGGAAGCCCTCGCCGGCCAGCCGCTCGGCGAAGTCGTCGGCCCACGGCAGTCGCCCGTTCCAGTCGTGCAGCACCACGACCACCGGGTCGCCCTCGGTGCCGTGCCAGATGGTCGGCTGCGCCTGGCTCGGCGCGCTGCTCTCGGTCATGCCGCCACGCTACTCACCTGCGCGTGCACCGACCCGCCGCTGCGCGGTCACCTGCATCACCACTGCGCGAGCACCGGCCCGAGGTGCTCGCGCTCGCCCTCGGGCAGCGCGAGCGCGATGGCCTCGGCGAC
>DASSWM010000030.1:0-15095 GCA_035704865.1 Agrococcus sp. | reverse complement strand
GCTGCCGGGCCGCGAGCGCGACGCGATCGACGCGATCCGCGCACTCGTGGGCGACGACATCGAGGTCGAGCTCGTGCACGGCGACGTCGGCATCGAGCACCCGTTCGGCGGCGAGCTCGTCGAGGCGATGACGGCGGCGCTGGGCCGGCACGACCCCGGCGCCCCCGTGCTGCCGTACATGCTCTCGGGCGGCACCGACAACAAGGCGCTCTCGGAGCTCGGCATCGCCGGCTACGGCTTCGCACCGCTGCGGCTCACGCCCGACCTCGACTTCGCGGCGATGTTCCACGGCGTCGACGAGCGCGTTCCGCTCGACGCGCTCGAGTTCGGCACCGACGTGCTCGAAGACCTCCTGCTGACCTACTGAGGACACACCCCACCCCATGGACTGGCTGATCGCGATCTTCCTCGGCGCCCTGCAGGGGGCCACCGAGTTCCTGCCCATCTCCTCGAGCGCGCACCTGCGCATCGCCGGGCTCTTCCTGCCGGGCGCCGAGGACCCGGGCGCCACCTTCACCGCGATCACGCAGATCGGCACGGAGCTCGCGGTCGTGATCTTCTTCTGGAAGGACATCTCGCGCATCATCGGCAAGTGGTTCCAGCAGTTCTCCGGCAAGGTCGAGCGCGACGACCCGGATGTGAAGCTGGGCTGGCTCGTCATCATCGGCACCGTGCCGATCGTCGCGGCGGGCGTGCTGTTCCAGGACCTCATCCGCGACCAGTGGCGCAGCCTGTGGATCACCGCGACGATGCTCATCGTCTTCGGCATCATCCTCGGCGTGTGCGACATGCTCGGCCGCCGCGTGAAGACGCTCGAGACGACCACGTACCGCGACGGCCTGCTCATCGGGCTCGCGCAGGTGCTCGCGCTCATCCCGGGAGTGTCGCGCTCGGGTGCGACGACGAGCATGGGCCGCGCGCTCGGCTACGAGCGGCCCGCGGCGGCGAAGTACGCGTTCTTCCTCGCGGTGCCGGCCGTCTTCGGCGCCGGCATCTACGAGACCATCCAGGCGGTCACCGAGCCGACGTCCGTCGGGCTCGGCTGGGGGCCGACGATCGCCGCGACCGTCGTCGCCTTCGTCGTCGGCATCGCCGTCATCAAGTGGCTGATGGACTGGATCTCGCGTCGCAGCTTCCTGCCGTTCGTGGTGTACCGCATCGCGCTGGGCGCCGCGCTGCTCATCGCGCTCTCGGCGGGCTGGATCGAGGCACTCTGATGGAGGCGACCGCATGAAGTCCTGGAACCGGGCGGAGGTCCCGTCCCTCGCCGAGCTCGGCCACTCCGAGGGGGCGCCGCCGAGCGTGCACGACGTGCGCACCGACAGCCGCCTCGTCCTGCCTTCGGGGCCCACCGCATCCATGTACACGTGCGGCATCACGCCCTACGACGCGACGCACCTGGGGCACGCCTTCACCTACCTCGCGTTCGACACGCTCACGCGCGTGTGGCTCGACGCCGGCATCGACGTGCGCACGGCGATGAACTCGACCGACATCGACGACCCGCTGCTCGAGCGCGCCGCGCGCGACGGCGTCGACTGGCGCGAGCTCGCCGAGCGCCAGCAGCAGCTGTTCCGCGAGGACATGGAGGCGCTGCGGATCCTGCCGCCCGACTCGTGGGTCGCGGTGACGGAGCGGATCGCGCCGGTCGCCGACGCGGTGCGGCGGCTGCTGGAGTCGGGCGACGCCTACCGGCTCGCGGCGCCGGACGCCGACGGCGACGACGTGCTGTTCGACACGACTCGCGCCCGGCAGTTCAAGGTGGGGGAGGGCAGCCGCACGGATGCCGCGGCGATGCTCGAGCTCACGCGCGAGTTCGGCGGCGACCCCGACCGGCCGGGGAAGCGCTCGCCGCTCGACCCCGTGCTGTGGCGGGCGGAGCGGCCCGGCGAGCCCGCGTGGGACTCGTCCGTCGGTCGCGGCCGGCCCGGCTGGCACCTCGAGTGCACCGTCATCGCGATGGACGAGCTGGGCGCCCCCTTCACGGTCGCCGCAGGCGGCCGGGACCTGCGCTTCCCGCACCAGGAGATGCAGGGCCACCACGCGATCGCGCTCGGCGCGCCGCTGTTCAGCCGCGCGCGGCTCAACGCCGGCCTCGTGGCGTTCGAGGGCGAGAAGATGTCGAAGTCGCTCGGCAACCTCGTGCTCGTCTCGCGCCTGCTCGAGCAGGGCGCGCGGCCCGCGGCGCTGCGGCTGGCGCTGCTCGACCACCACTGGCGGCAGGACTGGGAATGGTTCGACAGCGAGCTCGAGGCGGCCGAGCAGCGGCTCGACCGCTGGCTCGCCTGGGCGGCCATGCCCGACGACGACCCGTCACTGGGGGAGTCGGTCGTGCCGTGGCTGCGCGTCACGCTCGCCGACGACCTGAACACGCCGGCGGCGCTGCAGGCGGTCGACGCCTTCATCCAGCGCGCGCCCGCCGACGAGGGCAGCCTCGCGGCCATCGACGCGCTGCTCGGCATCGACCTGACGGCCGTGCCCGCGCGCTGATTCAGACGGGCGGCGCGTCCTCGTCGGGCTCGTCGCGGCGCTCATCGGCGCCGGGCCGGTCCGTGCCGGGCTGGTCCGCGCCCGAGGATTCCGCGGCCGACTGATTCGCCCCGGACTGATCCGCCCCGGACTGATCCGTGCCGGACTGATCCGTGCCGGGCTTGTCCGCGCTGGGCTGGCCTGTGCCGGGCTGGTCCGCGCCGGACTGATCGGTGCCCGCGCGGTCCGCGCCAGGTCGTCGCGGTCCAGGCGCGCCCTGGCTGCCCGCCTGGCGCGGCTTGCGGCCCTGGTCGCGCAGGAACCGCTCGAACTCATGCGCGATCGCCTCGCCGGATGCCTCGGGGCTCTCGACCGCGTCGCGCTGCTCCTCGAGCTTGCCGATGTAGGCGCGCATGTCGTCGTCGCGCTCGGTGATCTCGTCGATGCCCCGCTCCCACTCACCGGCCTGCTCCGGCAGGTCGCCGAGCGGGATGGTGACGTCGAGCATCTCCGACAGGCGATCGACGAGCGCGATGACGGCCTTGGGCGCGGGAGCGTTGTGCACGTAGTGCGGCACCGACGCCCACAGCGATGCCGTCTCGATGCCGGCCTCCTGGGCGAGCAGCGCCAGCACCGACATGATGCCCGTGGGGCCCTCGTACTCGCTCTGCAGCACGCCGAGCCGCGACTGCAGCTCGCGGCTCTCGCTCGAGACGGAGGTCGAGATGGGACGGGTGTGCGGCACGTCGGCGAGCATCGCGCCCACGAAGACGATCGCGTCGATCTCGCAGCCCCGCGCGATCTCGAGGAACTCGGCCGCGAACGCCGTCCAGTTGCGGCTCGGCTCGGCGCCCACGAGCGCGAACAGCTCGCCCTCGTTGCCCGAGGACACGTCGAGGCCCGCATCGGCGGCGAGCGACGTGCGGCCCGAGGGCCGCGTCGGCGCGTACGCGATCGTCGCGGGCCACTGCAGCGCCCGGGTGCCGTCGTCGAGCGTGCGGATCACGGGCCGGTGCAGGGCGAAGTCGACGTACTCGTCGGGCTCGATCTCGTCGAACGCCTCCAGGCCGCATGCCTCGACCAGCCGCCGCACCGAGCTGCTCGCCGCATCGCCCGCGTCCGTCCAGCCTTCGAAGGCCACGACCATGATCCGGCCCTCGATGGGTCCTCGCGCCACGCCTGGCACCTCCTCGCGTCGAACGCCCACTCTACGCGCGCGGTGGAGCTCCGAAGCGGAGGCCCTTTCGGGCCTCCGCCGCGACCCCAGCGCCGGGGCCCGTCCCGGGCCCCGGAATCGTGGAGCTCTCAGCGTGACCATGGCCGGCCTCGGCCACCGCCCCCGGTCGCACTAGGCTTGCGCGGTGACCTCGCCTGCCCTCGACGCCGTGCTGTTCGACATGGACGGCACCCTCATCGACACCGAGCCGCAGTGGATGGCCGCCGAAGCGCGCCTCGCGGCCGAGCACGGCATCCCCTGGGGCGCTGCGGAGGCCGAGGCGCTCGTGGGCGTGGACCTCTGGGACGGCGCCCGCAGCTTCATCGCCCGCGGCGTGCCCATGGACGAGGACGCGATCGTCGCGCGGCTCGTCGGCGAGGTGCTGAGCGCGATCGGCGACGACCTGCCCGCGCGGCCGGGCGCCATCGAGCTGCTGCGCGAGCTGCTCGACGCGGGCGTGCCCGTCGCCCTGGTGACGATGTCGACGCGCGACATCGTCGACCGCGTCGAGGCGGCGCTCGCCGCCCGGCTGGGACGCGCGCCGTTCGCGGTGACCGTCGCGGGCGACGAGTGCGCGCAGGGCAAGCCGCACCCCGAGCCCTACCTGCAGGCGCTGCGGATGCTCGGGGTCGGCCCCGACCGCGCCGTCGCGATCGAGGACTCGTTCAACGGCGCCCGCAGCGCGCTCGCCGCGGGCCTCACGACGATCGGCGTGCCGCACGCGGTCGACGTCTCGCAGCTGCCCGGCATCGTCCACTGGCCGACGCTCGCCGACCGCACCGTCGCGGATCTCGCGGGCGCGATCGAGGGGGTGCGCGCATGATGGGCAGGACCGGCCCGTTCCAGTGGGGCGACATCGTGCAGATCACCGGGCCCAAGCAGAAGATGTACACGATCGTGCTGACCGAGGGGAAGCAGTTCGGCACCCAGCGCGGCGCGATCCCGCACGACGACTTCGTCGGGCTGCCGGACGGCTCGCTCGTGACCGTCGGCGAGGCGGAGTACCTCGCGATCCGCCCGCTGCTGCACGACTACGTCATGTCGATGCCGCGCGGCGCCGCGATCATCTACCCGAAGGACGCCTCCCACATCCTCGGCTTCGCCGACATCCACCCCGATCTGACCGTCGTGGAGGCGGGTGTCGGATCCGGCGCGCTCTCGCTCTGGCTGCTGCGCGCGCTGCACGGCACGGGCAGGCTCGTCTCCTTCGAGCGCCGCGAGGAGTTCCGCGACGTCGCCGAGGCGAACGTGAGCGGCTTCTTCGGCGAGCGGCCCGCGAACTGGCAGACCGTGCTCGGCGACCTCGCCGAGGAGCTGGGGGAGCACGTCGCCGACGGCGAGGCCGACCGCGTGCTGCTCGACATGCTCGCGCCCTGGGAGTGCGTCGACGCGACCGCGCTCGCGCTGCGGCCCGGCGGCCTCGTGCTCTGCTACGTCGCGACCGTCACGCAGCTCTCGCGCACGGTCGAGGCGATCCGCGCCGACGGCCGCTTCACCGCGCCGAAGTCGACCGAGACGCTCGTGCGCGGCTGGCACGTCGAGGGCCTCGCCGTGCGGCCCGACCACCGCATGGTCGCCCACACGGGCTTCCTGATGACCGCGCGGCGCGTCGCCGACGGCGTCGAGCTGCCCTCCTTCCGACGCAGAGCCGCGAAGGCCGACTTCGCCGAGGCCGACATCGAGGCATGGACGCCCGGTGCGCTCGGCGACCGCATGCCGAGCGACAAGCGCGCCCGCCGAGCCCGGCGCGACGCGCAGCGGCAGGCCGACGCCATCGCGGCCGGCTCACCTGCACCTGCACCGGCGCCCTCGCCCGAGCCCTCGGAGCGCGGGCAGGACGACCGGCACCCGCAGGTAGACTGACGCAGTCTCCCCGACCCCGAAAGGCACCGCTGTGCGCACACGCCCCCTCTCGATCGCCGCGCTGCTCGTCGTCGCGGCCGGCCTCACCGCCTGCCAGGCGCCCGCAGGCAGCCTCGACGGCTGCGAGCCGACGCTCACCGTCGACGGCGCCGCCGACCAGGTCAAGGTCGAGCCGGCCGAGGGCGCGCCCACGGTGGAGTTCGAGATCCCGCTCGTGACCGACGGCGATCGCGTCTCGCACCCCGGCCCTGGCCAGGGCGACCGCGTGAGCGAGGGCGAGATCGTCGACGCCGACTACGTCGTCTACTCCGGCAAGACGGGCGCGCTCATCACGAGCTCGTACGCCTCCGAGGACGCGCAGGCGCCCGCGGCCGAGCCGCTGCGGCTCGCCGCCGGCGGCGAGTCTGCCCTCAGCCAGGCCGTCGAGTGCGCGGCCCCCGGCTCGAGCATCGTGCTCACCACCACGATCGAGAGCCTCTTCGGCCCGAGCGCCTCGTCGCCCGAGATGGACATCGCGCCCGCCGACACCGCGGTCGTCGTGCTCGAGGTCAACGCCGTGCACCCCGGCCGCGCGCAGGGCAACGCCCGCCCCGGCCAGCAGGGCATGCCCGCGATCTCGCTCGCGACCGACGGCCGCCCGGGCGTGACGTTCCCCGGCACCCCGGCGCCCGAGGAGCTCACGATCATGCAGAGCATCGAGGGCACCGGCGAGGAGGTCGCCGAGGGCGACAACGTGCTCGTGCACTACACCGGCATCATCTGGGAGACCGAGGAGGTCTTCGACTCCTCGTGGGAGCGCGGGGCGCCCGCGGCCATGACGATCTCCGACGAGAACCTCATCCCCGGTTTCGTCGACGCCGTCGTCGGCCAGCCGATCGGCAGCCAGGTCGTCGTCTCGATCCCGCAGGAGCTCGGCTACAGCGACCCGGCGACACGGCCCGCGTCGATCGGGGAGGGCGAGCACCTGCTGTTCGTCATCGACATCCTCGACCGGCTCGAGCCCGCGGCAGGCTGATCGCGGCACAGGGAGTCGGATGCGCACAGTGAAGTGCAGAGCTCGGATGCGGAGGGTCGAGTGCTGATGGCCAGGATCGAGGCCGAGGAGCGGCAGTTCTCGCTGCTGCTCGCGCTCGTCGACACGCGCGCCGGGTTCACGAAGCAGGAGCTCTTCTCGCGGGTCGCCGGCTACCAGGAGCAGCCCATCGGCGACGCGCTCGAGCGCATGTTCGAGCGCGACAAGGATGCGCTCCGCGAGCACGGCATCGTCATCGACGTCGTGCAGCCGCCGGGCGACGACAGCAACCACGACGCGCGCTACCGCGTGCTCGACGGCGTGCTGGGCGACCCCGCCGAGCTGCAGTTCGACGCCGAGGAGCGCGACCTGCTCGACCTCGCGCTGCGCGTGTGGCACGAGGGCGGCCTCACCGAGGAGGCGCAGCGCGCCGCGCTGAAGCTGCGCGCCGACCCCGAGTTCCGCGGCGGCCTGCCGCTCGAGCGCACACCCGGCCGCACGACCGACCCCGACGCCGCGCGCACGGACGCGGGCGACGCCGCCGAGCCGGCCACCGCATCCATCGTCCGTGCCAGGCAGCGGCCGCGCGAGAGCGCGTTCCAGGCCCTCAAGCGCGCCGCGGACCGGCGCCGCGAGGTCGTCTTCGACTACCTGAAGCCGGGCGAGCGCACGCCGCGATCCCGCACGGTGCAGCCGTGGGCGACCGTGCTGTTCCGCGGCCGCTGGATGCTCGTCGGCCACGACCTGGGCGCGGAGGACACGCGCACCTTCCTCATGCAGCGCATCGTCTCGCCCGTCGCCGACCGTGCGCCGAAGGTGCCGTTCGAGGCGCCGGCCGACGCGGCCGCGACCGCGCTCGCCAAGCTCGAGCAGATCTGGTCGACGGCCTCCGTCGGCGTCATCGCGGTGCCCGGCAGCGACGCCGACATCCGGCTGCGGCACCGGCGCGACACGACCGAGGAGGACGGGCTGCTCGTCATCCACCACGCCGACCGTCACATCATCGCGGACGAGCTCACCGGCTTCGGCGCCGACATCGCCGTCGCGTGGCCTGCGGAGCAGCGCGAGCTCGTGCGCCAGCGGCTCGAGCGCATCCGCGACGCGCACACCGATGCGGGCGCCGAGGAGCCCGAGCGCCGCGCCGGCGCTCCCGAGGCGTCGGCGGCATCCGCGCCGTCAGCACCGGTCACGCAGCCCGAGCAGGCGGCCGACAGGAGCGCATCGTGAGCGCGAGCCGCGTCGAGCGGGGCATCGGCCTGCTGCTCTCGCTCATCCAGTACGTCACGGCATCCGGCTCGGTCACGGTGCAGGAGGCCGCCGCGCACTTCGGCGTGCCCGAGCAGCGCATCCGCGAGGCCGTGCAGCGCGTGTTCATGTCGGGCGTGCCCGACGGTGCGGGCGACTTCATCCGCTTCGACATCGACTTCGACGCGTTCGAGTCCGACGACATCATCTCCGTCACGATGCGGCCTGCCTTCGAGGACGAGACGGTACGGCTGTCGCCGCGCGAGGCGAGCGCGCTCATCGCGGGCCTCACGCTCGTCGCCGGCTACACCGACGCCTCGCCCGAGCGCGTCGCGGCGCTGCGCGAGAAGCTGCGGCGCGCCGCGTCGCAGGGCGCCGACACCGTCGCGGTCGACTCGCTCGCGGTGCCGCGCGCCGCGCAGATCGTGCGCGACGCCATCCGCGACCGGCGCGTGCTCGCGATCGACTACCGCAAGCCGGGCGAGGGCTCGCAGCGGCGCCGGGTCGCGCCCGTCAACCTCGAGCTCCGCGAGGGCCAGGTCTACGTCGAGGGCGCCGACCTCGACCGGCACAGCATGCGCACCTTCCGCCTCGACCGCATCGAGGCGATCGAGCCCACGCAGGATGCGTGGCCGGATGCGCTGCCCGAGCACGAGCGCACGGTCACGGGCACGGCGCAGGTCGTCGGCACCCGCGCCGCGGCAGCCATGCTCGCCGACTACGCCACCTCCGACCCGGTCTCGGTGGACGGGGAGCGCGTGCGGCTCGAGATCGAGGTGTGGAGCGAGGCGAGCGTGCTGCGCGCGGTCGCGGCCTGCGGCGGCGACGCGGAGATCGTCGCGCCCGCGAGCCTGCGGCGCGCGATGCGCCGGTTCGCCGAGCAGGCGCTGCAGGCCGGCGAGGCCGGCGGCGGCGCAGACCGCTAGACTGGGACGCGACGGAAGGGGACGCCATGCCATTGGGGAACGCGTTCAACGGCTGGCACCTGCTCATCATCCTGATCGTGGTGCTGCTGGTGTGGGGCTCCACGAAGCTGCCCGCGCTCGCCGAGAGCCTCGGCAAGTCGGCGAAGATCCTGAAGAAGGAGATGCGCTCCGACGACGCCGGCAAGGACGAGCGCCGCTCCACGTCGGACTCGGGCAGCGACTCGACGAGCGACCAGCGCTAGCCGATGGCCCGGTCACGGGCTCGCGGCACCCGCAACGCTGAAGGCCGCATGCGCCTCGGCGAGCACCTGGTCGAGCTGCGCCGCCGCCTCATGATCTCGGGGGCCGCGATCCTGCTGTGCACGATCGCGGGCTTCTTCGCGGTCGACTGGCTGCTCGAGATCCTGCAGCGGCCGCTCACCGAGCTCGCCGAGCAGGGCAGGGTCACCGACCTGCTGTACACGACCGTGACGCAGGCGTTCGACCTCAAGCTGCGCATCGCCATCACCATCGGCGTCATCGTGGCCAGCCCCGTCTGGCTGTACCAGCTCATCCGCTTCTTCCTCCCTGGGTTGCGCAAGCACGAGCGCCGGTACGTGTTCGGCTTCCTCGCCGCGGCGCTGCCCCTGTTCCTGGGCGGCTGCGCCGCCGGGTGGTTCGTGTTCCCGAACATCGTGCAGCTGCTGGTGCAGATCGCGCCGACCGGCTCGCTCTCCTACCTCGACGCCACGATCTACTACGACTTCGCCTTCAAGCTGCTGCTCGCGGTCGGCGTGGGCTTCGTGCTGCCGGTGTTCCTCGTGGTGCTGAACTTCGCCGGCGTCGTCACGGGCAAGGGCATCCTGCGCGCGTGGCGCTGGGCCGTGATCGGCATCACGCTCTTCACCGCCATGGCCACGCCTGCGGCCGACGTCATGAGCATGTTCCTGCTCGCGATCCCGATGCTCGTGCTCTACTTCGGCGCCGCCGGCATCGCGATCTGGCACGACCGACGCGTCGCCAAGCGCGAATCTGCCAGGGTGGACGCATGAGCGACGGCGCCCTCGACAGCATCGCGACGGAGGCCTTCGCCCGCGCGATGCCGTTCGGGCTCGACCCGTTCCAGCGCGAGGCGTGCGAGGCGATCGAGGCGGGCTCGAGCGTGCTGGTCGCCGCGCCGACGGGCGCCGGCAAGACGGTCGTCGCGGAGTTCGCGATCCACCTCACCATGGAGGCCCCGACGGGCCGCGTCTTCTACACCACGCCCATGAAGGCGCTCTCGAACCAGAAGCACCGCGAACTCACCGAGGTCTACGGCAGCGCATCCGTCGGCCTCCTCACGGGCGACACCTCCATCAACGGCGACGCGCGCATCGTCGTGATGACGACCGAGGTGCTGCGCAACATGCTCTACGAGGGCCGCGACCTGTCGCAGCTCGAGTACGTGGTGATGGATGAGGTGCACTACCTCGCAGACCGGTTCCGCGGGGCGGTGTGGGAGGAGGTCATCATCCACCTGCCGCGCCACGTGCGGCTCGTCTCGCTGTCGGCGACCGTCTCGAACGCCGAGGAGTTCGGCGCCTGGCTCGACGCCGTGCGGGGCGACACGAAGGTGATCGTGAGCGAGCACCGGCCCGTGCCGCTCGACGCGCACGTGCACATCCGCGGCCGCCTCGTCGACCTGTTCGACTCGAAGGCCGGCGAGGAGTCGCACAGGCCCAGCCGCGAGCTCGTCGACCTCGCGCGCGGCACCGACATCGCCGACTCCGCCGCCCACGGCCATCGCGACCGCGGCGGCCACAACCGCTACCGCTCGCGTCGGCCGCCGCGCGGCGGGCACCGACCCGGCAGCGCACGCGGCGGCTTCGGCAACCGCGTCGACCGCGTCGAGCTCATCGAGGTGCTCGACGAGCGGGAGATGCTGCCGGCGATCGACTTCATCTTCTCCCGGGCCGGATGCGACGGGGCCGTGCGGCAGGTCGTCGACGGCGGGCTGCGGCTCACGACCCCCGAGGACCGCGCGGAGATCCGCGCGATCGTCGACGAGCGCACGCGGCTGCTCGACGACGCCGACCTGGGCGTGCTCGGCTACTTCGACTGGCTCGACGGGCTCGAGCGGGGCGTCGCGGCGCACCACGCCGGGCTGCTGCCGGTCTTCAAGGAGGTCGTCGAGGAGCTCTTCCGCGCGCGGCTGCTGAAGGTGGTCTTCGCGACCGAGACCCTCTCGCTCGGCATCAACATGCCGGCGCGCACCGTCGTGCTCGAGCAGCTCGAGAAGTTCAACGGCGAGGCGCGCGTGCGCATCACGCCGGGGGAGTACACGCAGCTCACCGGGCGCGCCGGCAGGCGCGGCATCGACACCGAGGGGCACGCCGTCGTCATCTGGAGCGGCAAGTTCCAGCCCGTCGAGGTCGCCTCGCTCGCCTCCCGCCGCACCTACCCGCTGCACTCGAGCTTCAAGCCCACGTACAACATGGCCGTGAATCTCGTCGACCGGCTCGGCGTCGTCGGCACCCGCGAGGTGCTCGAGACCTCGTTCGCGCAGTTCCAGGCCGACCGCTCGGTCGTGCAGCTCGCTCGCCGCGTCGTCGACCAGCGCGCGAGCCTGGCTGGCTACGAGCAGTCGATGACGTGCCACTTGGGCGACTTCTCCGAGTACGCGCGTCTGCGCCGTGAGCTCGCCGACCTCGAGCGCGACGCGCAGCGGCAGAACCTGAACCACGGCGAGCACGACCGCATCCAGCGCATGCTCAAGGGCCTGCGCGGCCGCATGAAGGCGCATCCGTGCCACGCGTGCCCGGATCGCGAGCAGCACGCGCGCTGGGGCGAGCGCTACTGGCGGCTGCGCCGCGACATCGAGAAGGCCGAGCGGCAGATCGACCGCCGCACGGGCCAGATCGCGCAGGACTTCGACCGCATCACCGAGATCCTGCGCGAGCTCGACTACCTCGAGGAGACCGAGCAGGGCACGCGCGTGACGGGGGCCGGCGAGGTGCTGCGCCGCATCTACGGCGAGCGCGACCTGCTCACGGCCGAGAGCATCCGCCGCGGGCTCTGGAACGGGCTCGACGCGCCAGGGCTCGCCGCGCTCGGGTGCGCGCTCGTCTTCGAAGGTCGGCGCGACGAGGGCATGCTGCCAGAGCGGATGCTGCCCAAGGGCCGGTTCCTCGAGGCCCTGGATGCGACGCAGCGGCTCTGGGCGCAGCTCGACGACCTCGAGCAGGGGCACCGGATGCCGGGCAGCGAGCCGCTGCAGACGGGGCTGACGCTCGCGATGCACCGCTGGGCGCGCGGCTACCCGCTCGAGGGCGTGCTGCGCGACACCGAGCTGGCCGCAGGCGACTTCGTGCGCTGGACGAAGCAGACGATCGACGTGCTCGAGCAGATCGAGCAGGTCGCCCCCAAGCGGCTCTCGCGCACCGCGAGGGAGGCGGTCGAGCGCATCCGCCGCGGCGTGGTGGACGCATCGGGATCCGCTCTGTGAGCGCGGCGAGCGCCCCGATCAGCGGGGCAGGCGTCAAGCCGCGCGCCCGGCGCACCCGCGCGCGGGCCGCGCTGCCGACCGCGTACGCGTGGGCTGCCGCCATCCTCGGCGGCGCGATCATGCCGTTCGCCTTCCAGCCGTTCGGCTGGTGGCCGCTCATCGTGCCCGCCGTCGCGCTCGCGCTCGTCGCGCTGCGGGGGCGCTCGCTCGGCACCGCGTTCGGGCTCGGCTTCGCGACCGGCGCCGCGTTCTTCCTGCTGCACATCCAGTGGATCACCGTCTACCTCGGGCCCGTGCCGCTCATCGCGCTCACCGCCTGGATGGCGGTGTGGTGGGGGCTGGGCGGCATGGCCCTCGCGCTCGCCTGGCGCTGGGGCGAGCCGCGCATGCCGGGCCCCGTCGGCGCCTTCCTGCTGCTGCCGCTGCTGCTCGGCGGCCTCTGGACCCTGCGCGAGTCGCTCTCGTCGACGGTGCCGTGGGGCGGGTTCGCGTGGGGCAGGCTCGCGCACTCGCAGGCCGCGAGCCCCCTCGCCGACACGACCAGCTGGGTCGGCTTCACCGGGCTCACGTTCCTCATCGCCGCCGCGTCGGCGCTGCTGGTGCAGCTCGTGCTGCATCACCGCACGATCCTGCGCCGCCGGCTGACGATCGGCGCCGTCGCGCTCATCGTGCTCGTCGCGATCCCGGCGTTCCCCGTCGAGCGCACCGGCAGCATCCGCGTCGGCGCCGTGCAGGGCGCCAGCGAGGCGGGCCTGCTCGCGCCGTACACGCCGGGGGAGATCCTGCAGGACCACGTGGAGGCCACGCGCGAGCTCTCGGGCGAGGAGCTCGACCTGCTCGTGTGGCCCGAGAACGCCGCCGAGTTCTACGCCGACGAGACGCCCTCCACCATCGCTGCCCTCGACCGCGTCGCGACCGAGTTCGACGCGCCGCTCGTGGTCGGCACCGTCACGCGCGAGGGCGACGACACGTACAACGCGCTGCTGCAGATCGAGCCGGGGGAGGGGGCGGTCGCCGAGTACCGCAAGCGCCACCCCGTGCCCTTCGCCGAGTACCTGCCGCAGCGCGAGCTGTTCGCGCCCATCCTCGACGCGCTCGGCTTCCTCGAGCTCATCCCGCGCGACTTCTCGATCGACCCGACGAGCCCGAACGCGTTCGACGTCGCCGGCACGAGCGCCGGCCTCGCGATCTGCTTCGACATCATCGACGACTACCTGGCGCGTGAGATGGTGCTCGAGCACGGCGCCGAGATCATCCTGGCGCCGACGAACAACGCCGACTTCGGCGAGGGATCGGCAGAGAACGTGCAGCAGCTCGCGATCGCGCAGCTGCGCGCGGTCGAGGCGGGCCGCGCGGTCGTCAACATCTCGACCGTCGGCACGAGCGCCATGCTCGCGCCCGACGGCACGCTCGTCGACCGACTGCCGCAGTACGAGCCGGGCGCGATGCTCGAGGAGCTGCCGCTGTCGACGACCGTGACCCCGGGCATCCGTCTGGGAGCATGGATCGACTGGACGCTGTGCATCGCCAGCGCCCTCGCACTGGCGGGCCTCGGCCTCGCCCACGCACTGGAGCGGAGGAGAGCGGATGCCTGATGTGATGATCGTCGTGCCGACCTACAACGAGGTCGAGGTGCTCGAGCGCACGGTGGGCAGGCTGCGGCAGTCGGTGCCGCACGCCGAGCTCGTGATCATCGACGACGGCAGCCCCGACGGCACGGGCGAGCTCGCCGACCGGCTCGCGAAGTCCGACGCGGGCACGCTCGTCATCCACCGCACCGAGCGGGGCTACCGCTCCGCGGTCGTCGAGGGGATGCGCTTCGCCGTCTCCCGGGGCGCGACCCGGGTGGTGGTCACGGACGCCGACGGCTCGTACGACGCCGACGGTCTGCCGGAGCTGCTCGCGATCTCGCAGTCGGGGGTGGATCTCGTGATCGGCTCGCGCTTCGTCGAGGGCAGCGACGTGCGCAACATGGGCGTGCGCCGCAGGGTGGCGGCGAAGATCGGCAACGCCTACGCGCGGGCGGTGCTCTCCACCGGCGTCAAGGACCTCACGAGCAGCCTGCGCGTCTACCGCACGCGCATCCTCGAGAAGATCGACCTCGATGCGATCCAGGTCGACGCGTACGCCTTCCAGATCGCCATGGCTGTGCGCGTCGCGCAGGCGGGCGGCTCGATCGCCGAGGTGCCGATCGGGTTCATCGAGCGCGCGGTCGGCAGCTCGAAGATGCGCGTGCTCGAGGAGCTCGGCACGATCGGCGCCGTCACGAAGTGGGGCCTCTCGGGCGTGCGCGCCCTGCCGAAGCCGCCCCGCTGACGCCGCACGGTCGTCGAGCAGCGCCCGACGTGCGCGCATCGCGACGAAGCTCCCGCGCCCGCTCCTCGCTCAGCCTCCGACGAGCGGCAGCGCCAGGTCGCAGCGGTCCGTCACGATGCCGTCGACGCCGAGCGCGAGCAGCTCGCGCATCTCGTCGGGATCGTTGATCGTCCACGCGTGCACCTCGACGCCCGCGCGCTGGAAGGCCGCGACGCTGCGCTCGGTGATGATCTCGATGCCCTTCGAGCGGCGCGGCACCTGCAGCGCCGCGACCGGCGCCAGGATGCGGCGCAGCTGCCCGTGCAGCCCGAGCCGCTGCGCCGCGACGGCGCGCAGCGCGATCGACTGCGACGCGCTCGTCGTCACCTCCGGCAGCAGCTGCTGCGCCTGCCGGCGGCGGCGCTCCGAGAAGGAGGTCAGCAGCACGCGGTCGACGGCCTTGGCCTCGACGACCGCCCGCACGGCCGGCACGACCGACGCATCCGACTTCAGGTCGATGTTCCACTTCGCGTCGGGCAGCGCCAGCAGCGCCTCGCGCAGCCCCGGCATCAGCTCGCCCTGCCCGAGGTCGATGGCGCGCAGGTC
>DASSWM010000029.1:0-3197 GCA_035704865.1 Agrococcus sp. | reverse complement strand
TGGCTCGAGCGTAGGCCGCGCGGGTGGCCTGCCGGTGACGACCCGGCGACGGATGCGGTTCGTCACGCATCCGCCCTGGGCGCGAGCGGCGCGCGGTGCGACAATCACGACGTGGAGATCACGCAGACGCTGCTCCCGGGTGTCGGGATGCGCTACGACATGACCACGGCCCGAGGCGTGCCGCTGAGCGTGGTCGTGCATCGCGAGGGCCAGGCGGATCTGCACGTGCGTGACCGCGACGACCCGGACGACGTGCGCTTCTCGCTCGCGCTCGGCGAGGACGAGGTGGATGCGCTCGCCGAGGTGCTGGGCGCCGCCCGCATCGCCGAGGGGCTGCTCGACGTCACGCGGGAGATCCCCGGGCTCGAATCGGCCCGCATCGCGCTGCACGCCGGCTCGCCCTACGCCGGGCATCCGCTCGGCGCGACGAAGGCCCGAACGCTCACCGGCTGCTCGATCGTCGCGGTCGTGCGCGACGACGACGTGATCGCCGCGCCGGGCCCCGACACCCGGCTCGAGGCGGGCGACTCGCTCGTGGCGGTCGGCTCCGCCGCGGGCCTCGACCAGCTGCGCGTGCGCCTCCAGCCGTCCTAGGCCATGGACGACGCGGCCGCGCTCCTGCTCGAGCTCGGCCTCGTCGTGCTCGGTGTCTCGCTGCTGGGGCTCGTCGCGCACCGCTTCGGCATCTCGCCCGTGCCGCTCATGCTGCTCGCGGGCGTCGGGCTGGGTTCGGGCGGCTTCCTCGCGATCGAGCACGCCGAGCCGTTCATCCAGCCCGCGGCCGAGATCGGCGTGCTGCTGCTGCTGCTCATGCTGGGCCTGGAGTTCACCGCGGAGGAGCTCGGTCAGTCCCTCGCCCGTCACAGCCGCTCCGGCGTCGTCGACATGCTGCTGAACGCCGGCGCCGGCTACCTCGCGGGGCTCGTGCTGGGCATGCCGCCTGCCGCGTGCCTCGCGCTCGCCGGCATCACGTGGGTGTCGTCGTCGGGCATCGTCGCGCGGCTGCTGTCCGAGCTCGGGCGGCTCGGGAACCGGGAGACGCCCGCCGTGCTGTCGCTGCTCGTGATCGAGGACATGGCGATGGCGGTCTTCCTCCCCGTGCTCATCGCCGTGCTGACGGGGGCCGCGTGGTGGCAGGCGCTCGGCGCCGTCGCGCTCGCCCTCGCGGCCGTCGCGATGGTCCTCATGGCGTCGCGCACCGCATCCGCCCGCCTCGGCAGGCTGCTCGCGCACCCGAGCGACGAGCAGGTGCTGCTGCGGCTGCTCGGCATCACGCTCATCGTCGCGGGCATCACGCAGCTGCTGGGCGCGTCGGCAGCGGTGGGCGCGTTCCTCGTCGGCATCGCCGTGCCGCCATCGCTCGCGGTGCGGGCGCGCAGCATCCTGGGGCCGCTGCGCGACCTGTTCGCGGCCATCTTCTTCTTCTCGTTCGGGCTGCCGATCGTGCCGGCCGAGCTGCTGCCGGTGCTGCCGGCGGCGCTCGTGCTCGCGGTCGTGACGACGGCGACGAAGCTCGCCACCGGCTGGCTCGCCGCGCGCCGCGACGGGGTGCAGCGGCGCGGCCGGCTGCGTGCGGGCGCCGCGCTCGTGCCGCGCGGCGAGTTCTCCATCGTGATCGCCGCGCTCGCGGTCGGCGCGGGGCTCACGGAGGTCGGCGCGCTCGCCGCCTGCTACGTGCTGCTCACCGCGATCGGGGGCCCGCTGCTGGCCCGCTGGATCGTGCCGGCGCGGCGCGAGCCCGTCCCGTAGCAGTCGCCGGATCGCTTCCTGGGAAGATGCCGACAAAGTTGACACGACTCGACTCAACCTGGCAAAGTTGAGTCATCGCGACTCAAGTCGTGCGCCCGACCGGGCGCCGGTCGCAGCCGCGGTTCCGGGGGACGAGCCCATCGCCACACCGAGCGCTCCACGAGCGCTCGCGGGGGCTGGCGCTGGCCTCCTCCGCCGGAATCAGGCAGAGCGCAGCGCAGCTGCGAACTAGGAGGCAAGAGACTATGGCACGAGCAGTCGGCATCGACCTCGGCACCACCAACTCCGTCGTCGCGTTCCTCGACAACGGAGAGCCCACCGTGATCGCGAACGCCGAGGGCTTCCGCACGACGCCCTCCGTCGTCGCGTTCGTCAAGGAGGGCGAGACCCTCGTCGGCGAGCCGGCCAAGCGCCAGGCCGTCACGAACGTCGACCGCACCATCTCGTCGGTCAAGCGCCACATGGGCACCGACTGGAAGCAGACGATCGACGGCAAGTCGCTCACGCCGCAGGAGATCTCGGCGCGCATCCTCGGCAAGCTCAAGCGCGACGCCGAGACCTACCTGGGCGAGAAGGTGACGGATGCGGTGGTCACCGTGCCCGCGTACTTCAACGACGCGGAGCGCCAGGCCACGAAGGAGGCCGGCGAGATCGCGGGCCTCAACGTGCTGCGCATCATCAACGAGCCCACCGCCGCGGCGCTCGCGTACGGCCTCGACAAGGGCAAGGAGGACGAGCTCATCCTCGTCTTCGACCTCGGTGGCGGCACGTTCGACGTCTCGCTGCTCGAGGTGGGCAAGGACGACGACTTCTCCACCATCCAGGTGCGCGCGACCGCCGGCGACAACCGCCTCGGCGGCGACGACTGGGACGACCGCGTCGTGGAGTGGCTGAAGAAGCGCTTCCAGGAGCAGACGGGCGTCGACGTCTCGAACGACAAGATCGCGATGCGCCGCCTGAAGGAGGCTGCCGAGCAGGCCAAGAAGGAGCTCTCGTCCTCGACGACCACGAGCATCCAGCTGCCCTACTTCTCGCTCACCGAGGCCGGCCCCGCCAACCTCGAGGAGACGCTCACGCGCGCGCAGTTCGAGAACATGACGAAGGATCTGCTCGAGCGCACCAAGAAGCCCTTCGAGGACGTCATCCGCGAGGCAGGCATCAAGCTGAGCGACATCGCGCACGTCGTGCTCGTCGGCGGCTCGACCCGCATGCCCGCCGTCACCGAGCTCGTCAAGGAGATGACCGGCGGCCAGGAGCCCAACAAGGGCGTCAACCCCGATGAGGTCGTCGCCGTGGGCGCCGCGCTGCAGGCCGGCGTGCTGAAGGGCGAGCGCAAGGACGTGCTGCTGATCGACGTCACCCCGCTCTCGCTCGGCATCGAGACCAAGGGCGGCATGATGACGAAGCTCATCGACCGCAACACGGCCATCCCGACGAAGCGCTCCGAG
>DASSWM010000028.1:0-3054 GCA_035704865.1 Agrococcus sp. | reverse complement strand
GGTCGATGCGGTCGCGCACGTGCCGCATCGCGACCAGTGCGCGGCGGTCGGAGTCGCTGGCTGCCATGTCGGTGCGGTGCGTCGGTCGGTCTTGGGCGATCAGAGGAAGTCGTCGAGCCCCGTGAGCAGCCGGTCGATCTCGGCGTCGTCGTTGTAGGGCGCGAGCCCCACGCGCACGCCGGCCTCGACGTCGAGCCCGAGCGCGCGGAACGGCTCGTAGGCGTAGAAGGTGCCCGCGGGCGCGAGCACGCCCCGCTCGGCGAGGAAGCGGTAGGCGTCGTACGGGTCGCGGTCGCGGAAGGTGAAGAACAGCGTCGAGGTGCGCTCGGCGGCGATCGAGTGCAGCGTCACGCGGTCGCCGAAGCCCGCGAGCCCCTCCTCGATGCGCGACCGCAGCCGCAGCTCGTGCTCGTCGATCGCCTCGTTGGCGGCGGCGATCCGGTCGCGTCGCGTGGCGCCCTCGCCGAGATCCGCGATGAAGTCGACCGCCGCGGTGGCGCCGGCCATGATCTCGTACGGGAGCGTGCCGAGCTCGAAGCGCTCGGGCACCTCGTCGGTCGAGGGCAGCAGCTTGTCCGGCAGCAGCGACTCGAGCAGTGCCGGATCGGCGGCGAGCGCGGCGCAGTGCGGCCCGTAGAGCTTGTAGGGGGAGCAGGCGAAGAAGTCGGCGCCGAGCGCGTCGACGTCGACCGTCGCGTGCGCCGCGTAGTGCACGCCGTCGGCGTAGACGAGCGCGCCCACGGCGTGCGCCCGCTCGGCGATGCGCGCCACGGGCGGCTTCGTGCCGAGCAGGTTGGAGGCGGCGGTGACGGCGACGAGCCGCGTGCGCTCGGTGACGATCTCGTCGAGGGCGTCGAGGTCGAGCTCCGCGGTGGCGGGGTCGAGCTGCAGCCAGCGCACGACCGCGCCGGCGCGCCTCGCCGCCTGGATCCACGGCCGCACGTTCGAGTCGTGGTCGAGCTGCGTGACGACGACCTCGTCGCCGGGCGCCCAGGTCTGGGCCAGCGTGCGGGAGAAGTCGTACGCGATCTGGGTCGCGCTGCGGCCGTAGACGATGCCGCGCGGCGATGCGCCCAGCAGGTCGGCGAACGCGCTGCGGAACGCGTCGACCGCCGCCTCGGCGTTCCGCTCGCTCGCCGAGACCGTGCCGCGGTTCGACAGCGGCGCCGTCAGCGTGCGGGCGATCGCATCGCCGACCACCGAGGGCGTCTGCGTGCCGCCCGGCCCGTCGAAGTGCGCCAGGCCCGACGCGAGCGAGGGGAAGTGCGCGCGCAGCGCGGCGGCATCGAAGCTCACGGCTTCCTCCTGACATCGGCGACGAGGGTCCTGGAGCCACCCTCTCACCAGGCCGCGGCGGCGCGCCGCACCGGCGCGCCCGTCCTCGCCTCGCGCGTCGTCATGAGCACGATGCCGGCGAGCACGAACGTCAGCGCCGTGAGCGCACCGGTGCCGGGCGGGTCGTCGAGCGACTGCGCACGCAGGTTCAGCAGCCAGTACTCCAGCAGCGGGTTGGCCACGAGCGTCACGAGCAGCAGCAGCACCACGGTCATCGTCGAGACGGGCCCCCGCCCGTGCGCGATCGCTCGCACGGCCGCGAAGCCGGCGACCGCGAGCGCGATCGGCCACAGCAGCAGCCCGATCCAGGCGGTGCCGCCGCCGGCCGCCGCCGCCACGCAGTCAGGGGAGGCGAGCGGGTCGAGCGGCATGGGCGCGCCGACGCAGGGCACCCAGACGGCGGCGACGATCACGCCGAGGACGACGCCGATCATGACGGCGACGATGCCGACCGCGAGTTGCAGGGCGCGGAACACTCAGGAAGCGTAACAGTGTTCTATAAGTCTGCTCAAGGTTGCCGGATCCGGCAGTACCGTGGCGCCGTGGCGCACCTGCTCGTGACGGCGATGCCGTTCGCCGGACACGTCCGGCCGATGACGGCGATCGCGGGCGCGCTCCTCGAGCAGGGCCACCGCGTCACCGCGTACACCGGTGGTCAGTACGCGGATGCGTTCGATCACCTCGGGTGCGATGTCGTGCAGTGGCGAGACGCGCAGGACTTCGACGAGCGCGCGATCGCGGAGACCTTCCCGCGCGTCGGCCTGCCCGGCATGCGGGGCAGGTTCGCCCACCTGCGCGACCTGTTCATCGGCACGGCGCGCGGTCAGGTCGACGACATCCTCGCGGCGCACGAGCGGCGACCGTTCGACGCGCTCGTGGGCGACGTCATGGCGATCGGCACGGGGCTCGCCGCCGAGCGGCTGCAGCTGCCATGGGCCACCGTCTCGCTCGTGCCGCTCACGATGCCGAGCCGCGATCTGCCGCCGCAGGGGCTCGCGCTGCGGCCCGGTCAGCACGGCGTCGGCCGGCTGCGCGACGCGCTGCTGCGCTCGCTCGTGCCCGTGATGTCGACGTCGGTCGAGCGCGCCTACCGGACGAGCCGCGCCCAGGTCGGCCTCGGCGCCGGCCGGCCCTTCAACGAGGCGCTCTACTCGCCGCAGCTCGTCATCGCGACCGGCTCGCCGTCGCTCGAGTACCCGCGCAGCGATCTGCCCGCGAGCGTCGAGTTCGTCGGCTGCCTGCAGCCGCGCGCCGCGAGCCTCGGGCTGCGGCCGCTCTGGGCCGAGACGCTCGCCGACGAGCCGCGCCCGGTGGTGTTCGTCACGCAGGGCACGTTCGAGTCGAACCCCGAGAACCTGCTCGTGCCGACGCTCGACGGCCTCGCGCACGACCCGGTGCGCGTGATCGGCACGACTGCGGGCGAGCCGTTCGGCTGGCACCTGCCCGCCAACGCCCGGCTCGTCGACTTCGTGCCCTTCGCCGCCGTCGTGCCGCACGCATCCGTCGGTGTCACGAACGGCGGATGGGGTGGCGTGCTCGAGATGCTGTCGATGGGCGTGCCGCTCGTGGTCGCGGGGGGCATGCTCGACAAGCCCGAGATCGCCGCGCGCGTCGCGTGGTCGGGCGCCGGGATCGACCTGCGGACGGCCAGGCCGCGGCCGATCCGGGTGCGGAACGCGGTGCGGCGCGTGATCCGCGAGCCGGAGTTCCGCGAGCGGG
>DASSWM010000027.1:0-2314 GCA_035704865.1 Agrococcus sp. | reverse complement strand
GTCGGTGGTCGGCGCTCAGTCGGGCGGATGCGTCAGCGCGGCCTGGTAGAGGGCGTTGCGCGCGTGGCCGGTCGCCTCCGCGACCTCCGCGGCGGCGTCCTTCAGCCGCATCCCCCCGTCCTTGAGGCGCAGCACCTGGTCGATCGCGGCGTCCAGCCCCGTCAGCGCCGGCGTGGCGCCCTCGATCACGAGCACGATCTCGCCCTTGACGCCCTCGCGGGCCCACGGCAGCAGCTCGTCGGCGGTGCCGCGGCGCACCTCCTCGAAGCGCTTCGTGAGCTCGCGGCACACCGCCATGCGGCGGCCGGGCATCGTGCGGCCGATCGCCTCGATCGACTCGGCGAGCCGGTGGGGCGCCTCGAACAGCACGAGCGTGCGCTCCTCGCGGGCCACCTGCTGCAGCGCACGGTCGCGCTCCCCCGCCTTGCGCGGCAGGAAGCCGTCGAACGCGAAGCGGTCGGTCGGCATGCCGCTGAGGGCGAGCGCCGTCAGCACCGCTGAGGGGCCGGGCAGGCACGTGACGGCCACGCCGGCCGCGACGGCCGCCTGCACGAGCCGGAAGCCCGGGTCGCTCACGGTCGGCATGCCGGCGTCGGTGAGCACGAGCACGTCCTCATCGCGCGCCCGCTCGACGAGCGCGGGCGAGGCGGCCTCCTCGTTGTGCTCGTGCAGCGCGACGAAGGCGGCGGGCGACTCGATGCCGAGCGCGCGCAGCAGCTGCTTGGCGGTGCGGGTGTCCTCGGCCGCGATCACGGGCGCGGTCGCGAGCGCCTCGCGCAGCCGGCCGCTCGCGTCGCCCAGGTTGCCGATGGGCGTCGCGCCGAGGATGATCACGCGCTCAGGCTATCGACGCGGCGGCGACCCGGCTCGATCGGCTCGATCGTCGCGGGCAGTGCGCGCGGTGCGGGCAACGCGCGCGGTGCGGGCAACGCGCGCGGTGCGGCGGTGGCTCAGCGCGCGGGCTCGACCCGCAGCGTGCAGGCGCGCGCGGCGTCGCTCAGCATCATCTCGACCGACTCGGGGCTCGACGCGTACTTGCGCCGCAGCTCGGCGTCGATCTGCGCCTGCACCTCGTCGTCGACGGGCACGTGCTGGGTGGCGACCTGCTCGCGCGGCAGCAGCAGCGCGGCGTCGCGGTCGCGCTCGGCGATCGCGCCGTCCGCGAGCGCGAATCCGATCGGCCGGCCGGCGCGCACGTGCCGGTACCACCAGGCGTCCTCCCCCTGCACCGATCGCACGTAGGGCACGCCATCGATCACCATCGACCAGATGGGGGTCGCCGTCGGCGTGCCGTCGGCCTTCGTCGTCATCGCGGCGACCACCTGCGTCTCGTCCAGCACCCGCACCACATCGTCGAAGCTCATGCCGCGAACGTATCGCGCGGCCTCGCCGCCCGGAACCCGGAGCGGCCGCACACTCGGTCGCACGCACGGCCGCACGATCGGCCGCAGCCGGCGCTCTCGCGGGGCTCGCGCCGCGCGTTCGCGGCTCCGCCGCCGCGAGCAGTGCGAGAATCGCCCGTGTGACCCTGCCGCGCGCCACCGACCCCGCCGATCGGGCGGGCGACGGCGGCACCGGCGACGGCGGCAGCGGCGGCAGCGCCACCGGCGTCGGCGGCGGCGGCGGCGCGAGCCGCGCACCCGGCGGCACCTCCGTCGCGATCGAGGGCGACCGCCCGCCCGCCGTGCCCTCCCGGCCGCGCCTCGAGCGGCTCACCGACGCCTACGGCTCCCTCGAGCGGCGCCTGCGCGAGCCGCGCATCCGTCGCACGCTCGAGATCGCGGCGCCCGTCGCGATCCTGACGCTGGCGGCGGTGGCGCGGCTGACGGGGCTCGGCCACCCGCACATCCTGGTCTTCGACGAGACGTACTACGTCAAAGAGGGCTGGTCGATGTGGCAGCTCGGCTACGAGGGCGAGTGGGGCGACGGGGCGAACGAGCGCTTCGAGGCGGGCGATCCGGGCGCGCTCACGACCGAGGCCGACTACGTCGTGCACCCGCCGCTGGGCAAGTGGATCATCGGCATGGCGATGGCCGTGTTCGGCAGCGCCGACCCCTTCTGGTGGCGGCTGCCGAGCGCGCTCGCGGGCGTGGCGCTCGTCGGCCTCACCTACGCGATCGCGCGCGGGCTCACGCGCTCGGTGGCGTTCGCGTCGCTCGCGGGCTTCTGGCTCGCGATCGACGGCTTCGCGATCGTCATGAGCCGCACGGCGCTGCTCGACGGCATGCTCGCGATGTTCGTGCTCGCGGGCGCGGGCGCGCTGCTGCTCGACCGGCGCGGCTCCCCCGCCCGCACGGTGCGGGCGCTCGCGGCG
>DASSWM010000026.1:0-3168 GCA_035704865.1 Agrococcus sp. | reverse complement strand
GGATGCCTACCGGGTCGCGACGATCGTGGCGAGCAAGGCCGCGGGCATGCGGCTCGACCAGATCGGCGCGATGCTCGGCGGGGAGAACGCCGACCGGCACCGGATCCTCGATGCGCACCTGGCCGACATCGAGGAGCGCATCGCGGCGCTCGAGCGCTCGCGGGCGATGGCGCAGCACGCGCTCGAGTGCCGCGCGCACGACATCGCGACCTGCCCGGGGTTCCGCAGCCACGTCGCCGATGTCGTCTCGGGCTCGCGCCGCGGCTTCCCGCTGCACGCGCCGGGGGAGTCGCACGCGCCGGGGGAGTCGCACGGTCCGGGCCCGGCCGCGGTGCCCGCGCTCGCGCAGCGCTGACCGCGACCGGCCCGGACCCTGCCGGCGCTCAGACGGCGGCGGGCACGAGGCGCTGGCGCTGCTCGCCGAGCCCTTCGATGCCGATCTCCATCACGTCGCCCGCGACCAGGTAGGGGAAGCGCCCCGAGAGCGCGACGCCCTGCGGCGTGCCGGTGTTGACGAGGTCGCCGGGCTCGAGCACGAGGTACTGCGACAGGTGCCGCACGATCTCGGCGACCGGGAAGATCATGTCGGCCGTGCTCGAGTCCTGCCGCGGCTCGCCGTTCACCTTCGACCACAGGCGCAGCGCCTGCACGTCGACCTCGTCGGGCGTGACGAGCTCGGGCCCGAGCGGGTTGAAGGTCTCGGCGCACTTGCCCTTCGACCACTGGCCGCCCGAGTGCTTCGTCTGGTAGTCGCGCTCGGAGACGTCGTTCGAGACGACGAAGCCGGCGATGCTCGCGATGGCCTCCTCGTCCGAGGCGAGGTAGCGGGCCCGGGTGCCGATGACGACGCCGAGCTCGACCTCCCAGTCGACCGTCGCCGCGCTCGGGGGGATCGCGACGTCGTCCATCGGCCCGACGACGGTGTTCGGGTGCTTGAAGAACAGGATCGGCACCTCGGGCGGGCTGTCGCCCGACTCGGCCGCGTGCGCGGCGTAGTTCTGACCGATGCACAGCACCGCCGTGGGCCGCGCGATCGGCGCGCCCACGCGCATCCGCTCGGCACCCTCGAGCTCGGGCAGCTCGCCGGCCGTGAGGGCCGCCTTCGCGCGCTCGACGCCGTCGCCGCCGAGGAAGGCGCCGTCGATGTCGCCGGTGATGCCGCGCAGGTCGAGGCGGCGCTCGCCGTCGACGAGCACGGGGATCTCGGCGCCGGGCTCGCCAAGTCGCTGGAATCGCATGGGGTCTCCTTGAGTGGTCAGTGCGTGAACGGGCGGTCGCGCGCGACCTCGGGGTTGAGCTCGACGCCGAAGCCCGGCGTCTCGGGCACGACGAGCCTGCCGTTGACGGGGACCGGCTCGTTCAGCAGCAGCGGCGAGAACATCGGCACGACCTCCTCGGCCGTCTCGTGCATCATGAGGAACTCCGCGAACGGGCTGTTCGTGCGGGTCACGACGAAGTGGTACGAGTACACCGACGAGCCGTGGGGCACGACCATGGTGCCGTGGCTGTCGGCGAGCGCCGAGATCTTGATGAGCTCGGTGATGCCGCCGCACCAGCCGACGTCGGGCTGGATGATGTCGACGCCTGTCTCGAGCAGCTGGCGGAAGCCCCAGCGGGTCGCCTCGTGCTCGCCGGTCGTGATGAGCATGCCGGCGGGCGCCTGCTGCTTGAGCTGCGCGTAGCCCCAGTAGTCGTCGGGGATGAGCGCCTCCTCCATCCACTTGAGGCCGTGCTCGCTCGCGGCGTGCGCGAGGCGCGTGGCGTACTCGACGTCGAGCGACATCCAGCAGTCCCACATGAGCCAGAAGTCGTCGCCGACCTTCGCGCGCATGTCGGCCAGCTCAGCGATGTTCTTGTTGAAGCCCTCCTGGCCCTCGGAGGGGCTGAAGTGCAGCGGCATCTTGCCGCCGATGAAGCCGAGCTCCTTGGCGCGGTCGGGGCGGGCGCCGGTGGCGTAGAACTGCAGCTCGTCGCGCACGGGGCCGCCGAGCAGCGCGTAGACGGGCTCGCCGCGCAGGCGGCCGAGCAGGTCGTAGAGCGCGAGGTCGACGCCCGAGATGGTGTTGAGCACGACGCCGCGGCGGCCGTAGTAGAGCGTCGAGCGGTACATCTGGTCCCAGATGCGCTCGATGTCGGTCACGGGCCGTCCCTCGAGGAAGCGCGCGAGGTGCTTCTCCACGATCCACGCGCCGATCTCGCCCGCGGTCGTGACGGCGAAGCCCACGGTGCCGTCGTCGGCCTCGATCTCGACCACGAGCGTGCCGAGCACGTTGATGCCGAACGACTGCCGCGACTGCCGGAACTCGGGGTAGGCCGACATCGGCGTCGCGATGTGGTCGTCGATCCAGTGGTAGCCGTCCTGGTCGTGATAGTCGGCGCCCTTGCCGCGCACGGTGTAGGCGCGGACCTCCTTGATGGTGCGCTGCGTCATCGCTGCTCCTCCTGTGCCAGTGCCTGATGTGCCACTGCCTGATGTGCCAGTGCCATGTCGAATGCGGGGTCGGATGCGTCGTGGTCGTCGACGCGGACGAGGACCTTCCCGGGGATGTCGGCGTGCGCCGCGAGCTCGGCGAACGCGTCGTGGCCGGCCGACAGCGGCACGGTCTTGGAGATGAGCTCGGCCGCCTGCGGCGGCGCCTGCCCGATCCACGCAGCCGCGTCGCGGAAGTCCTGCGCCGCGTAGGTGAAGCTGCCGACGATCGTGCGCTCCTCGGTCGAGACCAGGAACGCGTCGAGCTGCAGCTGCGGCGCGCCCATGCCGACGAGGCACACGGTGCCGCCCAGGCGCGTGGCCTGCAGGCTCGTGCGCAGCGTCGGGCCGATGCCGACCGCGTCGATCGCGACGTCGGCCGGGCCGCCGAGCGCACCATGGATGCGCTCGATCACGTCGTCGCCTGCCGCGTCGAGCGCGGCGGCGCCCAGCCGGCCGACGAGGTCGCGGCGCGAGGCGCTCAGCTCGGTGACCGCGATGTGCCGGACGCCGATCATCTGCAGCGCCAGCACGACCGACTGGCCGATCGGGCCGCCGCCCGCGACGAGCACGCGGTCGCCCGACTGCACGCCGGCGCGCCGCACGGCGTGCACCGAGACGGCGAGCGGCTCGACGAGCGCGCCGAGCTCGACCGGCATCGAGGCCGGCAGCGGCACGACGTTGCGCGCGGGCACGAC
>DASSWM010000025.1:0-2832 GCA_035704865.1 Agrococcus sp. | reverse complement strand
GCGGGCGCAGCAGGATGTCGACCGGCTCGGCGTGCTGCCCGTGCGCGGTGAGCGCCGTGATGGTCGCGTCGCGCAGCCGGTCGGCGAGCAGCTTCGTGCTCGAGGGCTCGCCGAGGCCGGCCGAGACGACCGCGATGCGGGAGTTGCTCATGCCTCACCCGCCTGCCGGGCGATCGCGGCACCGGTGTCGAGTGCCGTGTCGAGGTCGCGGCGCTCGCCCGCCTGCCGGGCGTTGCCCTGCTCGCCCATCTGCGTGCCCGCCTCCCGGGCCGCGGCGACGCGCGCGGCATGCGTGGGCGCATCCGGGACCCCGTCCTGCCGCACGCTGTCGAACTCGCGGCGCAGCACCGGCACGACCTCGGTGCCGAGGATCTCGATCTGCTCGAGCACCTCCTCGAGCGGCAGGCCGGCGTGGTCGACGAGGAAGAGCTGGCGCTGGTAGTCGCCCGCGTAGTCGCGGAAAGCCAGCGTGCGCTCGATGACCTGCTCGGGCGTGCCGACCGTGAGCGGCGTCATCTCGGTGAAGTCCTCGAGGCTCGGACCGTGGCCGTAGACGGGCGCGACGTCGAAGAACGGGCGGAAGCGCTCCTTCGCCTCGCGCTCGGTCGGCTTCATGAAGATCTGGCCGCCGAGGCCGACGATCGCCTGCTCGGGCTCGCCGTGGCCGTAGTGCGCGTAGCGCGAGCGGTAGAGCTGCACCATGCGCTCGGTGTGCTCCTTGTTCCAGAAGATGTTGTTGTGGAAGAAGCCGTCGCCGTAGTACGCGGCCTGCTCGGCGATCTGCGGCGAGCGGATCGATCCGTGCCACACGAACGGCGCGACGCCGTCGAGCGGAGCGGGCGTCGACGTGAAGCCCGTGAGCGGCGTGCGGTGCTTGCCCTGCCAGTTGACGACCGGCTCGTGCCACAGCTTGTGCAGCAGCGCGTAGTTCTCGATCGCGAGCTCGATGCCGTCGCGGATGTCCTTGCCGAACCACGGGTAGACCGGGCCGGTGTTGCCGCGGCCCAAGATGAGGTCGACGCGGCCGTCGGCGAGGTGCTGCAGCATCGCGAAGTCCTCGGCGATCTTCACCGGGTCGTTCGTGGTGATGAGCGTCGTCGCGGTCGAGAGGATGAGCCGCTCGGTCTGCGCGGCGAGGTAGCCGAGCGTCGTGGTGGGGGAGGAGGAGAAGAACGGCGGGTTGTGGTGCTCGCCGGCGGCGAAGACGTCGAGGCCGACCTCCTCCGCCTTCTTGGCCATCGCGACCCAGCCCTTGATGCGCTCGTGCTCGGTGGGCGTGCGGCCGGTGGTCGGGTCCTGGGTGATGTCGCTCACCGAGAAGATGCCGAACTGCATGCTGCTCATGGGTGGTCCTTCCGTCGCGGACAAGTCTTTCAAAGTTGAACGATGATTGCAACGGGCTGTCCCGTCAGGCTATTCCCGGTCTGCGGCCTCGTCGATGGGCGCCTGTCGACGGGGCGGGCAGCCGGTGCTCGCCGATGCGCCCGCCCGCTCGGGCGACGGGCGATAGCGTCGTCCGCATGACCACGGGGGCGGATGCGGTGCACGGCTTCGATGCGGACGTCGCGGTCGTGGGGCTGGGCGCGATCGGCTCGAGCGCGGCATGGCGGCTCGCGAGCCGCGGGCTCGACGTCATCGGCATCGAGCAGCACGAGCCCGGCCACCCGTGGGGCGGCTCGCACGGGCGCACGCGGCTGTTCCGCGTCGCGTGCCTCGAGCACCCGGGGCTGACGCCCATCGCCCGCCGTGCGCGCGAGCTGTGGCGCGAGCTCGAGGCGGCGAGCGGTCGCGAGCTGCTGCTCGAGACGGGCGGCATCATGATCGGCCGGCCGGGCTCGCGCATCATCGACGGCACGCTCGCCGCCTCGCGCGAGCACGTGCTGCCGGTCGAGCAGCTGGACCCGGCCGAGATCGCGCGCCGGCTCCCCGGCCACGCGCGCCTCGACCCGGGCGACGTGGGGCTGTGGGATCCGGAAGCCGGCATCCTGCACCCGGAGGCGGCGATCGTCGCCGCCGTCGACGCGGCGCGGGCCGCGGGGGCGCGCATCCGCACCGGCGAGCGCGTGCTCGCGGTCGAGCCGGATCCGGAGGGCGCGCGGAGCGCAGCTGCCGGCGCCGACAGCGCCGTCGTCGCGGCCGGGGTCGCCGGCGGGACTGCCGACGCCGCAGAGCCCGGCGTCACGATCCGCCTCGCGAGCGGCGACCTGCGCGTCCGCCGCGTCGTCGTGACCGCCGGCCCGTGGCTGCCCCAGCTCGTGCCCGGGCTGCCGATCGCGCCCCACCGCGTCGTCATGACGTGGTTCCGCGCGCGCGACGGCCACGACGCATCCGTCGACCGCATGCCCGTGTTCATCCGCAGCGTGCCCGGCACCGACCGCTGGATCTGGGGCCACGGCGCGCTCCCCGGCGACCTCGCGAAGGTCGGCCAGGAGTTCGACGGCTCGTTCGAGTCCGACGACCCCGACGCCATCGACCGCGAGATCCACCCGGGCGAGACGGCCGACATCAGCGGCCTCGTCGCCGCCACCTTCCCCGACCTCGAGCCCGAGCCGGCGGATGCGACGACCTGCATCATGGCGCACACGCCCGACGGGCAGTTCGTGGTCGGCAGGCCCGACGAGCGGGCGGATGCGTCGGGTCGCGTCGTCGTCGCCGGCGGCTGCTCGGGGCACTCCTTCAAGCACGCCGCCGCGCTCGGCGAGCTCGCGGCGCAGCTCACGGTCGACGAGGCGCCGTTCACCGACATCGGCTTCCTCGACCCGCGCCGGTTCGCCTGACGCCGCCGCACGCATCCGCTCGTTCAACCGGGTGGGCAATCCACGCCACCGGCGG
>DASSWM010000024.1:0-3917 GCA_035704865.1 Agrococcus sp. | reverse complement strand
GCGGCACTGCTGCTCGCCGAAGTGCCGCGACGCCGCGCCCACGGGCTCCATCACCCACGGCCTGGCTGCCGCGTCGGTCAGCGACTCGATGGCGCTGTCGGGCGGCACGGCCAGCCGCAGCGCATCCGTCATGAGCACCTCGCGGTCGAGCCCCAGGTGCTGCGGCGCCGCGTGCCCGGGGTACTGCTCGGCGACGACGAGGTCGAAGTCGCCCACGTGGGTGTCGTAGAGCGCGGTCTCGGGCTCGCGCTGCACCATCTCGACCCGCACCTCGGGCGCCGTGTCGGCGAGGATGCGCAGCATGCCCGGCACGAGCGAGAGCGCTGCCGACTGGAACACCGCGATGCGCACCGTGCCGATGGGCCGCCCGAGCGAGGCCGCGACGGCGCGCTCGGCGGTCTCGAGCTCGGCGAGGATGCGCTCGGCGTGCTGGGCGAGCAGCTCGCCCTGCGGCGTGAGGGCGAGGCGGCGGCCCTGCCTGCGGGTGAGCGGCACGCCCACCTCGCGCTCGAGCGCGGTGAGCTGCTGCGAGACGGCGCTGGGGGCGTAGGCGAGCGTCGACGCGACGGCGGCGATCGTGCCGCGCAGGCGCAGCTCGCGCAGCAGTCGCAGGCGGCGGACGTCGAGCATGGGCGGCTCCTCGCAAAGCATCAGTGAACGAGATGGATACCCGTCACGAACCGTCACTGTACCTGAACAGTGGTTGGCGGCAGACTGGCCGCGACGCGCATGCCGCGCGCACGCACACCCACGCTACGAAAGGGCAGCCGCATGGGCGCAGCCGCCACCGACCAGAACCGCACCGACGAGCTCCGCTCGCAGGCCGAGGTGCCCGACCTGCAGGAGCTGCAGGCGCTCGCGCCGCAGATCGTCGCGCAGGTGCGCACGTGGCTCGAGCAGGCCGAGCAGATGCCGGCCGACGCGAGCGCCGAGCAGCTCGCGGGCGTGCTGCGCGACCCCAAGGGCCTCGACTTCGCGGTGAGCTTCGTCGACGGCGTCGTGCGGCCCGAGGACGTGCACGTCGCGGCCCGCACGCTGCGCGAGATCGCCGGCGACGCTCCGGCGTTCCTGCCCTGGCCGATGCGCCAAGCGCTCAAGCTCGGTGGCGGCGTCGCGCCGCTCGCCCCGCACATCGTCGTGCCGATCGCGCGCCGCGTGCTGCGCGAGATGGTCGGCCACCTCATCATCGACGCGACCGACGCCCGCCTCGGCGCCGCGATCAAGCGCATCCGTGCCACCGGCGCCCGCCTGAACGTCAACCTGCTGGGCGAGTACGTGCTCGGCGCGCACGAGGCGAAGCGCCGCATCGACGGCACGATGGCGCTCATCGAGCGGCCCGACGTCGACTACGTCTCGATCAAGGTCTCGGCGACCACCGCGCCGCACCAGCCGTGGGCGTTCGACGCGCACGTCGAGCACGTCGTCGAGCGGCTGCTGCCCCTCTACCGCCGCGCGGCCGAGACCGGCACGTTCATCAACCTCGACATGGAGGAGTACAAGGACCTCGAGATGACCATGGCGGTCTTCACGCGGATCCTCGAGACTCCGGGGCTCGAGCAGTACCGCGGCGGCATCGTGCTGCAGGCCTACCTGCCCGACGCGCTGCCCGCGATGCAGCGCCTGCAGGCGTGGGCGGCCGAGCGGCGCGCGAACGGCGGCGCGAGCGTGAAGGTGCGGCTCGTCAAGGGCGCCAACCTGCCGATGGAGCGCGTCGAGGCGTCGATCCACGACTGGCCGCTCGCCACCTGGCACACGAAGCAGGACAGCGACACGCACTACAAGCGCGTGCTCACCTGGGCGCTCACGCCCGAGCGCATCGGCAACGTCGAGCTCGGCGTCGCCGGCCACAACCTCTTCGACGTCGCCTTCGCCTGGCTGCTGGGCAAGCAGCGCGGCATCGAGCGCGGCGTCGAGTTTGAGATGCTGCTGGGCATGGCGCAGGGCCAGGCCGAGGTCGTGCGCCGCGACGTCGGCGGGCTGCTGCTCTACACGCCGGTCGTGCACCCGACCGAGTTCGACGTGGCGATCGCCTACCTGATCCGCCGCCTCGAGGAGGGCGCCAGCCGCGAGAACTTCATGTCGGCCGTGTTCGAGCTCGCGACCTCCGAGCCGCTGTTCGAGCGCGAGCGCGACCGCTTCCTCGCCTCGCTCGAGGGGCTCGCGGCCGACGCGCCCGACACGCACCGCGTGCAGGACCGCACGCAGGTGCCCGAGCCGGCGCCGACGACGGGCTTCCGCAACGCGCCCGACACCGACCCGTCGCTGCCGGCCAACCAGGCGTGGGCCGCGGGCATCCGCGAGCGCGCGAAGGAGTCGCGCCTGGGCGTCGACGCCGTCGAGGCCGCGATGCTGCGCGACGAGGCGGCGCTCGAGGCCGTCATCGAGACCGGCATCGCCGCGAACGACGGCTGGCGCAGCCTCTCGGGCGACGAGCGCGCCGAGATCCTGCACCGCGTCGGCCACGAGCTCGAGGCGCGCCGCGCCGAGCTCATGGAGGTCGCGGCCAGCGAGGCGGGCAAGACGCTCGACCAGTCCGACCCCGAGGTCTCCGAGGCGATCGACTTCGCCCACTTCTACGCCGAGCGGGCGCGCGACCTCGACCGCATCGACGGCGCCGTCGCCGTGCCGAGCCGCCTCATCGCGGTCACGCCGCCGTGGAACTTCCCGATCGCCATCCCCGCGGGCAGCACCCTCGCAGCCCTCGCCTCCGGCGCATCCGTCATCATCAAGCCCGCCCGCGCCACCGCGCGCACCGGCGCGACGATGGTCGAGGCGCTCTGGGCCGCCGGCGTGCCGAAGGACGTGCTGCAGCTCGTGCAGCTGGGCGAGCGCTCGCTCGGCGACAAGCTCGTCGGCGACGAGCGCGTCGACCGCGTCATCCTCACGGGCGGCTTCGAGACCGCCCAGGCGTTCCGACGCATCCGCCCCGACCTTAACCTGCTGGCCGAGACGAGCGGCAAGAACGCCATCATCGTCACCCCCAGCGCCGACTTCGACCTCGCCGCGAAGGACATCGTGGCGAGCGCCTTCGGCCACGCGGGCCAGAAGTGCTCGGCGGCGTCGCTCGCGATCCTCGTCGGCCAGGCCGGCCGCTCGAAGCGCCTGCACAACCAGCTCGTCGACGGCGTGCGCTCGCTCGAGACCGGCTACCCGTGGGATGCCACGAGCCAGATGGGCCCGGTCGTCGCGCCCGCGGAGGGCAAGCTGCTCGACGGCCTCACGAAGCTCGGCCCGGGCGAGTCGTGGATCGTCGAGCCCAAGCAGCTCGACGACTCCGGCAAGCTGTGGAGCCCCGGCCTGCGCGCCGGAGTCCAGCGCGGCAGCGAGTACCACCTGACCGAGTACTTCGGCCCGATCCTCGGCATCATGCGCGTCGAGACGCTCGAGGAGGCCATCGCGCTCGTCAACGAGGTCGACTACGGCCTCACGAGCGGCATCCACTCGCTCGACCCCGACGAGATCGGCCAGTGGCTCGAGACCATCCAGGCGGGCAACCTCTACGTCAACCGCGGCATCACCGGCGCCATCGTGCAGCGCCAGCCCTTCGGCGGCTGGAAGCGCTCGGTCGTCGGCCCCACCACCAAGGCGGGTGGCCCGAGCTACCTCATGCCGCTCGTCGACTGGGTGACCGCCGAGGCGACCGCGCTGGCGCCCGTGGAGCTGCACGCCGTGCAGACGATCGTCGACGCCGTCGATTCGCTCGCGACGACGGCGGATGCGTCGGGTCGCGCTGCGTCGGGTCGCGCCGGGCAGGGCGCGGTGACGGATGCGTCGGGTGCCGCCGCGTCGGACGCCCCCGTCACGACCGGAGAGGCCGCCGCGCTCCGCCGCGCGGCCGGCTCCGACCAGCACGTGTGGGCCACCGAGCTCGGCGTCGCGCACGACGAGCAGCAGCTGCTGGCCGAGCGCGACATCCT
>DASSWM010000023.1:0-5033 GCA_035704865.1 Agrococcus sp. | reverse complement strand
GCGAGCACGCGGAACGCCTCGCGCAGCGTGTTCCGCGATACCTCGAGCCGCTCGGCGAGCGCCGATTCGGAGAGCCGCTCACCGGGCGTGAACGCACCCTGGATGATCTGGGCCCGCAGGGTGTCGGCCAGCGTCGGCCCGTACTCGGTCATGAGGACGATGGTACGGATCGCGCCGCGCGATGGGAACACGCCGACACAGATTGTTCAACAATCCTTGCGCACACGTTCTACGGAATGTAGGCTCACGGCTGCGCGCCCCGCGCACCACACCCCACCGACGGAGATGGGATCAGCGATGACCGACGCACAGCAGACCGGCACGACGAGCCAGACGGCCAGGGAGACGGCGGCATCGATCGCCAAGCGCCGCCGAGGGCCCATCATCGGCGCCATCTTCCTCATGGCCACCTCCGCGATCGGGCCCGGCTTCATCACCCAGACCGCGACCTTCACCGCTCAGCTCGGCGCCGCGTTCGCGTTCGCGATCCTCATCTCGGTGCTCATCGACTTCGCGGTGCAGATGAACGTCTGGCGCATGGTCACCGTCACGGGCAAGCGCGCGGGCGACCTCGCCAACATGGCGGTGCCCTACGCGGGCCACGTGCTCGCGGTGCTCATCGTCATCGGCGGCCTCGCGTTCAACATCGGCAACATCGCCGGCGGCGGGCTCGGGCTCAACGCGCTGTTCGGCATCGACCCGAAGCTCGGCGGCCTCATCACGGGCCTCCTGGCGATCGGCATCTTCATGTTCAAGAAGGCCGGGCCCGTCGTCGACGCCGTCGTGCTGATCCTCGGCATCGGCATGATCGTGCTCACCGTGATCGTCGCGGTCATCGCCTCCCCGCCGATCGGCGACGCGCTGCGGCAGACGTTCGTGCCCGACGAGATCAGCTTCGCCACCATCACCACGATCGTCGGCGGCACGGTCGGCGGCTACATCACCTACGCCGGCGCTCACCGCTACCTCGACTCGGGCAGGACGGGCGTCGAGCACGTCAAGGACGTGCACCGCGCCTCGGTCAACGGCATCCTCGTCACCGGCATCATGCGCTACGTGCTGTTCCTGGCGATCCTCGGCGTCGTGGCCTCGGGCGTCACGCTCGACCTCTCGTCGCAGGCTGCCAACCCGGCGGGGCAGGCGTTCGGCGCGGCGCTCGGCGACGCAGGACTGCGCATCTTCGGCGCCATCTTCTGGGCCGCCGCGATCAGCTCGGTCATCGGCGCCGCCTACACGTCGGCGACCTTCCTCTCGACCTTCTCGAAGCGCATCTTCTCGGGCTGGGGCCTGCAGCTCGCGACGGTCGCGTTCATCGTGGTGTCGCTCATCGTCTACCTGCTCATCGGCACGGCGCCGGCCGCGATCCTGGTGTTCGTGGGCGGCTTCAACGGGCTCATCCTGCCGATCGGCCTGTCGATCTTCATGTACATCGGCTGGTTCCGCTCGAAGGACGTGCTGGGCGGCTACCGCTACCCGAAGTGGCTGCTCGTCCTCGGCACGCTCGCGACGCTGCTGAGCTTCTACATGGGCGCGATCTCGATCGGACCGATCTTCGCGTTCCTCGGCATCGGCGCGTGATGGCATCGTGAAGGCACACGGGAGGAGCAGCGCATGACGACCATCGACCTGAACTCGGATCTGGGCGAGAACGTGCCCGACCGCATCGTGGGCGACGACGAGGCGATGCTGCGCGTCGTCTCGAGCGCCAACGTCTCGTGCGGCTTCCACGCAGGCAGCCCGGAGGGCATCGCCGCGACGCTGCGCGCGGCGGTCGCGAACGGCGTCGCGATCGGCGCCCACCCCGGCTACCGCGACTACGAGGGCTTCGGCCGGCGCGCGATGGATGTCGACTCGGCGACGCTGCAGGCGCACGTCGAGTACCAGCTCGGCGCGCTGCAGGCGCTGGCGACCGCTGCCGGCGGCGCCGTCGTCTACGTCAAGCCGCACGGCGCGCTCTACAACACCATCGCCCGCGACGAGCGGCAGGCACAGGACGTCGTGGCGGCCATCCGCGCCGTCGACCCCTCGCTCGTGCTGCTCGGGCTCGCGGGCGGCGTCGTGCTCGACGTCGCCGAGCGCGCGGGGCTCGCGACCGCCGCCGAGGCGTTCGCCGACCGCGCGTACACGCGCGACGGACTGCTCGTCTCGCGCTCCGAGCCCGGCTCGGTGCTGCACGAGCCCGAGCTGGTCGCCGCGCGCATGGTGCGGCTGGCCGAGGAGGGCGTGGTCGAGGCGATCGACGGCTCGCAGGTCGCGGTGCGGGCGGAGTCCATCTGCGTGCACGGCGACAGCGCGGGCGCGATCGCGATGGCCGAGGCGACGCGCGCAGCCCTCGAGGCCGCCGGGGTGACCATCGCGCCCTTCGCCGGGTCCCGCCCGTGACGGCCGACGCATCCGCCACCCAGCTCGAGCAGGCGCGCGCGGCGCGAGCCGCCTACCGCGCGGGGGAGGCGGCACCCACGAGCGGCGTCGCGCACGGCCTCGTGCAGGCGAACCTCATCGCGGTGCCCGCCGACTGGGCGTTGGAGACGCTGCTGTTCGCACAGCGCAACCCGAAGCCGTGCCCGGTGCTCGAGGTGCTCGAGGCGGGACGCGTCGAGTCGCGGCTCGCGCCCGGCTCCGACATCCGCACCGACCTGCCCGGCTACCGCGTGTGGCGCGACGGCGAGCTGGTCGAGGAGACGGCGGATGCCGTGGCCGCGTGGCAGGAGCACCCCGACCTCGTCGCCTTCCTGATCGGCTGCTCGTTCACGTTCGAGGCGGGCCTCGCCGACGCAGGCATCCCGATCCGCCACCGCGAGCTCGGCCGCAACGTGCCGATGTACCGCACGGGCACCGCGTGCGAGCCCGCCGGCAGGCTGCACGGCGACATGGTCGTCTCGATGCGGCCGATCCCGGCGTCGAGAGTGGCGGATGCCGTGGCCATCTCGGGCAGGTTCCCTGCGGTCCACGGCGCACCGGTGCACATCGGCGACCCCGGCTCGCTCGGCATCGCCGACCTCGGCGCGCCCGACTTCGGCGACCCGCCAGAGCTGCACGACGGGCGGCTGCCGGAGGGGCAGGTGCCGGTGTTCTGGGCATGCGGCGTCACGCCGCAGGCGGCGATCATGGCCTCGCGGCCGCCCTTCGCCGTCACGCACGCCCCCGGCCACATGTTCGTGACCGACGTGCCGGATCGGGCGTACGAGGCATGATCCGGGTGCTGCCGGCGGCCGACACCGCGCTGCTGGCCGAGGCCGCCGACCTCGACGAGTCGATGCGGCTGCTGCCGGCCCTGCGCGCGGCGCGGCTCGAGGGCGTCACCGAGCTCGTGCCCGCCGCCCGCACGATCCTCGTGCGCTTCGACCCGACCGCCGTCGACGCCGCCGCGCTCACCGCGCGGCTGCTCGCCGTCCGCCCCGCGGCCTCGCGCCCCACGAGCAGCGACGCCGTGACGATCCCGGTGCGGTACGACGGCGAGGACCTCGTCGAGGTGGCGGCCCTGCTCGGCCTCACGGCTGCCGAGCTCGTCGAGCGCCACCAGGCCGCGACCTGGACGGTCGCCTTCACGGGCTTCGCACCCGGCTTCGGCTACCTCGTCGGCGACGACCCGCTCTTCGACGTGCCGCGCCGGCCGTCACCGCGCACGCGCATCCCGGCCGGCTCGGTCGCCCTCGCGGGCAGCTTCTCGGGCGTCTACCCGAAGGAGAGCCCCGGCGGCTGGCAGCTCATCGGCCGCACCGACCTGCCCATGTGGGATCTGGACCGCGAGCCCGCCGCACTGCTGGCGCCGGGCACGACCGTGCGCTTCGAGCGCGTCGAGCGCGAGCTGCGGCCGCAGGCCGCGTCCGTGCGGCGACCCGTGGACGCGCCGCACGCCGTCGAGATCGTGCGACCCGGTCTGCAGCTGCTCGTGCAGGATCTCGGCAGGCCGGGCATGGCCGCGCAGGGCGTCTCGGCCTCCGGTGCCGCCGATCGCGCCGCGCTGCGGGAGGCGAACCGCGCCGTCGGCAACGCGCCGGGCGAGGCCGCGCTCGAGCTCGCGGGCGGCGGCGCGGTGCTGCGCTTCCGCGGGCCCGCGGTCGTCTCGCTCGCGGGCGCGCTCGCCGACGCGACGGTCGTCGCGGCCGCGCCGGCGCCGCAGGACGACGAGTCGGCGGCTGCGCCGGCGCCGCAGGATGCGCCGGGGCCGCAGGACGAGTGGGCGGATGCGTCGGCACGGGCGGATGCGTCTCCCCAGGCCGCCGGCGGCACCCACGCCGTCGAGCACGGCCGGCCCACGGCGACCGAGGACGGCGACGAGCTGCGCATCGGCGCCGTGCGCGACGGGCTGCGCGTCGTCGTCGCGATCCGCGGCGGCATCGCGCTCGAGCCCGTGCTCGGCAGCCTCGCGGCCGACACGCTCGCGCAGCTCGGGCCGGCGCAGCTGACCGCCGGCGACGTGCTCCCGCTTCGCGGCCCCGCGCACGGCGTCGCGGCCGTCGAGCGCACGCGCGCGCCCCGCGTCACCCTGCCGGTGCCGGGGGAGACCGCCGAGCTCGAGATCGTGCTCGGCCCGCGCCACGACTGGTTCACCGACGCCGCCCTTGCCGCGCTCGTCGAGCAGGAGTGGCTCGTCACGCCCCGCTCCGACCGCATCGGCGTACGGCTCGCGGGGGCGACGCCGCTCGAGCGCGCCCGCGACGGCGAGCTCGAGAGCGAGGGCGCCGTCACGGGCGCCATCCAGGTGCCGCCCGACGGCCAGCCCGTGCTGTTCCTGCCCGACCATCCGCTCACCGGCGGCTACCCGATCATCGGCGCCGTCGTCGACCGCCACCTCGACCGCGCGGGGCAGCTGCCGCCCGGCTCCCGCATCCGCTTCCGCGTCGCCCCCGCCGCTTCCACCGCCTGACCAGGAGCATCCATGCAGAAGATCCTCATCGCCAACCGCGGCGAGATCGCCGTGCGCATCATCCGCGCCTGCGCCGAGGCCGGCTATCGCTCGGTCGCCGTCTACGCAGACCAGGATGCCGACGCCATGCACGTGCGGCACGCGGATGAGGCCGTCGCGCTCC
>DASSWM010000022.1:0-2391 GCA_035704865.1 Agrococcus sp. | reverse complement strand
GAGGCGCTCATCGTCTCGGCCGAGCGCGACGCGATCGTGATCCTGCTGGGCGGCGAGCCGTTCGAGGAGGAGATCGTGATGTTCTGGAACTTCGTCGGCACCGATCACGAGGAGGTCGCCGCGGCGAGGGACCAGTGGATGCGCGAGCGCGACTCGGGCGCGGACGCCCGGCCCCGCTTCGGCACCGTCGTCGACGACGAGACACCTCCGCTGGCCAGCCCGCGGCTGCCGTCGGTCGAGCTGCTGCCGCGAGGGCGCGCGAAGCGGCGGAGCTGAGCTCGAGGTCGGTGTCAGCCGCGCGCGAGCTCGACGATCGCCGCGGCCATCGGGCCGGGCTCCCACTCGTGCATCGCGCCGGGCATGACGCGGAACGTCGCGCTCGGGATCGCGGCCTGCAGCGCCTCGGCGGTCTCGGTCATGCCCGGGAACGTCTCTGCGCCGACCGTGACGAGCACCGGGGCGGTGATGCGCTCGTAGCGCTCGGCCGCGGGCACCTCCTCCGCCCATGCAAGAGCGCGCGCGTCTGCGCGGTAGCTGCGGCTGCCGAGCGCGATCTGCGGCCAGGCAGGGTCCTGCATCGCGGCCTCGAGGAACTCCGGCGGCATGTCGCGCATGTACTCGCGCTGGGCCGCCTCGTGGTCGCCCGCGTCGAGGTGCCGCAGGAAGTCGCGCTCGAAGCCTGCGGCACCGCCCGCGAACTGCCCGATGGGCGCCTCGAACAGCACGAGCCCCGTCACCGGCAGCCCGACGTCGGCAGCCGCGAGCGCGATCGCGCAGCCCGACGAGTGCCCCACGAGCACCGCGCTGCCGCCGACCGCGTCGATGGCGGCGGCGATGGCGGCGAGCTCGCGATCGAGCGTCAGGTCGCCCTCCGCCTCGCTGTCGCCGCGGCCGAGCCGGTCGTAGACGAGCGTCCCCACACCCTGCTCGGCGGCGAGCCTCGCCGTCTCGGTCGTCATGGGATCCATCGCCCGGAAGGGGCCGGCACCCGCGATGAAGACCGCACCCGGCCGCGTGCTCGACCCGGAGCCCGCCTCCGGCCCGTAGCCCGCCTCCGGCCCGTAGCGGTCGAACCCGATGCGATCGCCCGCGGCCGTGTCGGCGAACTCAGTCATCGTGCACCCGCCTCCTGCGGCGTGACGCGCACCGCGACGCGGTCACCGGCGGCCTTCGCGAGCGAGGCGATCACCGCGCGCTTCAGCGGCAGCATGTGCGTGCCGCCGTCGAACGGCAGCAGCGTCGCCTCGACCGGGACGCTGTCGACCTCTCCCGTCACGCGCACGGCCTTGCCCGCCCCGAGCACCTCCTTCGAGCCCGGCAGCAGCACGTACGTCCATCCGCCCTTGCTCTCGTCGCTGACGATCGTCGCCTCGAGCTCGATCGCCGCCTTCGTCGTCGCCATCATCGACCCTCCCAGAACTAGACTGTCCAGTTCCGTCATCATCAGAAAACTAGACGGTACAGTTCTCGCATGTCAACTCCCGATCGCGCTGCAGCCGAGCCCGTGCCGCTCGGCCGCAGCGAGCGCATCCATGCCGCGATCCTCAGCGCGGCCGAAGAGGTCTTCCTGCGCGACGGCTACGTCGGCGCGAGCATGGACGAGGTCGCCAGGCTCGCCGGCGCATCAAAGCAGACCGTCTACAAGCACTTCGGCAGCAAGGAGCAGCTCTTCACCGACGTCGTCACATCGATGACGGTCGCGACGGGCGACCCGCTCGGGCATGAGACGGCGGATGCGTCGGGCGACCCGGCAGAGACCCTCACGGCACTGGCCGTGGTGATGCTCGACGCGGTGCTGACTCCCCGCATCCTGCGGCTGCGCCGCCTCGTGATCGGCGAGGCGAACCGCTTCCCAGAGCTCGGGAAGGCGCTGTTCGAGCACGGGCCGCAGCGCGCGATGGCGGGCGTGCAGCGTCGCCTGGAGGCGTGGGTCGACGCCGGCGCGCTGCCGGCGCATGACACCCGAGCTGCCGCCCAGCACTACAACTGGCTCGTGATGGGCGCCCCGCTCAACGCGGCCATGCTCCTCGGCGACGAGGCGATCCTCTCCTCCGCGAAGCGCCGCGCGCACGCGGAGTCGGCGGTCACGGCGCTGCTGCGCTCGATCGGGGCGCCGGCCGGCACGTAGTGGGAGCCGCCCGCGCAGCGGTGGCATCGGTTCGCGAGTGGGATGCTGGACGGCATGGCGGGCACGGGCGGGGCGACGGCGCTCGAACGGCTGCGCTCGCTCGCCAGCGCGCTCGCGCCGGGTGAGCTGCTGCCCTCGGAGCGAGCGCTCGCGGCCGAGCTCGGCGTCGCGCGCATGACCGTGCGCGGCGCCATCGACGTGCTCGCCAGGGAGGGCCTCGTGCGCACTCGCCGCGGCGTCGGCACCGAGCGCCTCTCGCCCCC
>DASSWM010000021.1:0-2178 GCA_035704865.1 Agrococcus sp. | reverse complement strand
TGGCTGGGCTCGTCGCTGCCGGCCGCGCATGCCGACCCACTGGAGCTGGCGATGCCGCGCGCATCCAGGTCGACGAGCAGCGACTCGCCGCTGCGAGGGCTCTGCGCGAGCACGAACGAGGCGTGCCCCGGCAGGCGCCGGCTGCGGTGCCCGGTGAGCACGGCGCCCGGCACGCGCTCCTCGACCTGCGCGATGAAGCGGTCGCGGCGGGCGGCGACGACCGCCGAGTCGCCGTGGCCGAGCTCAAGCGCGGTCGCGAGCGCCACGGCGCCGGCGACATCCTCGGTGCCCGAGCGCCGCCCGCCCTGCTGCCCGCCGCCGTGCACGAGCGGCTCCCAGCGCTGCCGCCGGTCGATCCACAGCGCCCCGACGCCCTTCGGCGTGCCGAGCTTGTGACCGCTGATGCTCAGCGCCGTCACGCCCAGCCCGCGCACGTCGAGGTCGAGCCACCCGGCCGCCTGCACCGCATCCGTGTGAAAGGGCACGCCGCGCGAGGCCGCGACGGCGGCGAGCTCGGCGATCGGCTGCACCGTGCCGACCTCGTTGCTCGCGTGCTGGATGCTCACGAGGGTCGTGTCGTCCCGCACGACCGCGCCCAGCGCATCCGCCCGCACGAGTCCGTCGGCGTCGACCGGCACGATCGTGACCTCGTAGCCGAGCCGGCCGAGCCAGGCCGCCGACTCGAGCACGGCCGGATGCTCGACGGCGCTCACGACGACGTGGCGGCCGCGCGGCTCGGCCAGGGCGATGCCCTTGATGGCGGTGTTGTCCGACTCGGTGCCGCCGCTGCAGAACGTGACCTCGCCCGCGCGGGCGCCGAGCCTGCGGGCGACCCGCGTCCGTGCGTCGGCGAGCGCGCGACGCGCCGACGCGCCGACCTCGTGCTGGCTGGCGGGGTTGCCGAAGTCGCTCGTGAGGAACGGCCACATCGCCTCGAGCACCGGGCGGCGCACGGGCGAGGTCGCGGCGAGGTCGAGGTAGATCACGGCAACCGACCGTCCAGGCCTCGCCGCGACAGCCGCACATCGAGGTCGAGGGTGATCATGACACGCGCACGTCCAGCCCCAGGTCGAGGTTGCGGGCCGCGTGCGTGAGCGCGCCGACGCTCACGAGGTCGACGCCCGTCTCGGCGATCGCGCCGATCGTCTCGAGGCTCACGCTGCCCGAGGCCTCGACGAGCGCGCGGCCCGCGACGATCGCGACGCCGGCGCGCAGCTCGTCGAGGCTGAAGTTGTCGAGCATGATCGTGTCGACGCCGCCGGCCAGCACGGGCTCGATCTGGTCGATGCGGTCGACCTCGACCTCGAGGTGGGTCGTGTGCGGCAGCCGGGCGCGCGCGGCGCGGATCGCGGCCGTGATGTCGTCGACGAGCGCGAGGTGGTTGTCCTTCGCCATCACCGCCTCCGAGAGGCTGAAGCGGTGGTTGTGGCCGCCGCCGCAGCGCACCGCGTGCCGCTCGAGCGCCCGCAGCCCGGGCGTCGTCTTGCGGGTGTCGGTGACACGGATGCGCGGGCCCGCGGCCTCGACGTAGGTGGCGGTCAGGGTGGCGATGCCGCACATGCGCTGCACGAGGTTGAGCGCGATGCGCTCGCACCGCAGGACGGCGCGCGCGTTGCCGCGCACGGTGGCGAGCACGGTGCCGGGCTCGAAGCGGTCGCCGTCCGCCGCGTGCAGCGTGACCTGCACGGCCGGGTCGATCGCGGTCATCGCGACCTCGAAGACGTGCGCGCCCGCGAGCACGCCCGGCTCGCGCGCGACGAGGTCGGCGGTGGCGAAGGCGTCGCCGGGCACGAAGACCTCGCCCGTCAGGTCGCCGTGCGGGGCGTCCTCGTCGAGGGCGGTCTCGACGACGCGCGCGATCTGTCGGCGCTCAAGCATGGGTCAGCTCCAGGACGGGGGCGGATGCGGGGGCCAGCACGGCGGAGTGGGTCGCCATGGTGGGATCGGGCTGCGGGAAGTCGCTGCGGCAGTGCCCGCCCCGGGACTCGCGGCGGGCGAGGGCGCTCGCGACGACGGCGCGCGCCACGATCCACAGGTTGGCGTCCTCGGCGGTGCGGACGTCGGTGACCTCCGGCGGCGCCCAGGACGCGAGCACCGCGGCAGCGCGGGCGAGCCCGTCGACGTCCCGCACGAGACCGGCCGCATCCCACAGCAGTTGCTGGAGGTCGGCGCGGTCGA
>DASSWM010000020.1:0-7352 GCA_035704865.1 Agrococcus sp. | reverse complement strand
CGGTCTCGGTGACCGACATGTCGCCGCCGCGCAGCACCGGCGCGGACATCAGCATCCACCGCATCGCATCGGCTCCGTAGGCATCGAACATCTGCAGCGGGTCCGGATAGTTCTGCAGCGACTTCGACATCTTGCGGCCGTCGTCCCCGAGCACGATGCCGTGGCTGACGCAGTTGGCGAATGCCGGGCGATCGAACAGCGCGGTGGCGAGCACGTGCATCGTGTAGAACCAGCCGCGGGTCTGACCGATGTATTCGACGATGAAGTCGGCGGGGTTGTGCTGGTCCTGCCCGCCGGTGCCGTCGAACCACTCCTCGTTCTCGAACGGGTAGTGGAACTGCGCGAACGGCATCGATCCGGAGTCGAACCACACGTCGAGCACGTCGGGGATGCGGCGCATCGTGCTCCTGCCGCTCGGGTCGTCGGGATTCGGGCGCGTGAGCTCGTCGATCGCCGGGCGGTGCAGGTCGGTGACGCGCACGCCGAAGTCTCGCTCGAGCTCGTCGAGCGAGCCGTACACGTCGACGCGCGGGAAGTTCGGGTCGTCGCTCTTCCACACCGGGATGGGGCTGCCCCAGTAGCGGTTGCGGCTGATCGACCAGTCGCGTGCGCCCTCGAGCCACTTGCCGAACTGGCCGTGCTTGACGTTCTCGGGCACCCAGTTGATCTGCTCGTTGGCGGCGAGCAGGTCGTCCTTGATGTCGGTCACGCGCACGAACCAGCTCGAGACGGCCTTGTAGATGAGCGGGTTGCGGCAGCGCCAGCAGTGCGGGTACGAGTGCACGTAGCTCGCCTGCCGCAGCACGCGGCCCGCGTCCTTCAGCAGTCGCGAGAGCGTCTTGTTGGCGTCGAAGACCTGCTCGCCGGCGACCGGCGCGACGACGTCGAGGAAGCGGCCGCCGTCGTCGACCGAGAGGATCGTGGGGATGCCGGCGGCGTTCGCGACCCGCTGGTCGTCCTCGCCGTAGGCGGGCGCCTGGTGCACGATGCCCGTGCCCTCGCCCGTGGCGACGTAGTCGTCGACCAGGATCTGGAAGGCGTGCTCGGTGCCCCAGTCGGATGCGTCGGCGAAGAAGTCGAAGAGGGGCTCGTAGGTGACGCCTGCGAGATCGCTGCCGGGCAGCGTGCGCCGGGTGGCGGCGACGGCCTCCTCGGCGGAGTCGTAGCCGAGATCCTTGAAGTAGCCCGCGACGGTGTCGGCGGCGAGCAGGAAGTCGCCCCCGCCGGCAGCTGCGGCGTCGGCGGTCGCGGTCGTGCCGTTCGGGCCCGCGGGCACGACGGCGTACTCGATCGCGGGGCCGACCGCGAGCGCGAGGTTCGTGGGGAGCGTCCACGGCGTCGTCGTCCAGGCCAGTGCCATCACGCCCGACAGGCCCAACGCATCCGCCCTCTCGCCCGTGAGCGGGAAGGTGACCGTGAGCGTCGTGTCCTGGCGATCCTGGTAGACGTCGTCGTCCATGCGCAGCTCGTGGTTCGACAGCGGCGTCTCGTCGCGCCAGCAGTAGGGCAGCACGCGGTAGCCCTCGTAGGCGAGCCCCTTGTCGTGCAGCGTCTTGAACGCCCAGATGACGCTCTCCATGTAGGTGAGGTCGAGCGTCTTGTAGCCGCCCTCGAAGTCGACCCAGCGGGCCTGGCGGGTGACGTAGTCCTCCCACTCGTCCATGTACTGCAGCACGGAGGCGCGGGCCTTCTCGTTGAAGACGTCGACGCCCATCGCCTCGATCTCGGCCTTCTCGGTGATGCCGAGCTGCTTCATGGCCTCGAGCTCTGCCGGCAGGCCGTGCGTGTCCCAGCCGAACACGCGCGGCACCTGCTTGCCGCGCATGGTGTGGAAGCGCGGGAAGACGTCCTTGGCGTAGCCCGTGAGCAGGTGCCCGTAGTGGGGCAGGCCGTTGGCGAACGGCGGGCCGTCGTAGAAGACCCACTCCTGGCAGCCCTCGCGCTGCTCGACCGAGGCCTGGAAGGTGCCGTCGCCCTTCCAGAAGGCGAGGATGCCCGTCTCGATCGCCGGCAGGTCGGGGCTCGCGACGACGGGGCCGTCGCCGGTGAGCGGGTACCTGGCCGGGTGGGTCGAAGGCTGGTCGGTCACGCTGGGTCTCCTGCATCCTCGAAGAACTTCGGATGCGGGGACGCTCTCGCGCGGTACCACCCCGCTTGCGATCCGTCTCGCCGACCGGATCGCCGCTCTCTGCCCTCGCCTGCGCGCGCTGCCTGCGCCTGCTCGGGTCTGCGGCTGTGACGGGCCTGCCCCGTTCGGATCTAGTGAGCAGCCGTGCACCTCTCGGTGCGTGGCCGCCGTTCTCCCGACCGCTCCCCGGTGATGGCCGGATCGACGCGTGTAGGTGAGATCCTACCGCGCCGATCCGGCCGGGTCACGTCGCCGCTCGGCGGGCTCCGGCGGCCGGAGCCCGCCGTCGATCAGCGGTCGTCGCCGCGCAGCGTCACGCTGCCCGCGCTCACGTCGACGTCGATCGTCGATGCCGCGTTCGGGTCGTCGACGACGCGCACGTCCGAGTCGCCCGCCGAGGCCTGCTCCGTCACGGCGTACTCGCCGTCCGGGATCGTCAGGTCGATGCTGCCGGCGCTCGCGCTCGCGTCGATCGAGGCGGGCTGCTCCCCCGTGAGCGCGCCGACGATGCGGCCCGCGCTCACGTCGAGCGCGACGGTGCCTGCGGTCTCGACGTCGAGGCGGGCCTCGCCTGCCGAGACGCTGACGAACAGCGACTCCGCGGTGCCCGAGAGGTCGGCGCTGCCCGCGCTCAGGTCGATCGACGCGGCGCCCCAGTCGCCCGCCGCCTCGAAGCTGCCGGCCGAGATCTCGGTCTCGAGGCCGAGGCCCTGCCGCTCGAGCGCCGCAGGCAGCGTCAGCACCGCGCGCTCCTCGCCGACGCGGTCGCCGAACATGATGCCGAAGCCGAACCAGCGCCAGCGCCGGTCGGTGTCGACCACGAGCGTGCCGCCCGAGCGGCTCAGGTGCCACTGCTGCACCGGCCCGCCGTTGGTCGTCACCTCGAGCGTCGCCTGGTCGACGTCGCCGAAGCGGATCTCGAACGCGGTCGCCGAGCTGTCGATCTGCAGCTCGTCGACGCCCTCGACGTCGGCGGTGAGCGTGTCGCTCGTGGCGGCGTGCGACGCGAAGCCGCGCACCACGCCGCTGCCGACGCCGTAGACGATGCCGATCGCGCCGAGCACGATCAGCAGCATGCTGATCCAGCGGCCGGGCCGCGTGGTGGGGGTGGAGATGGTCATCGGATGCCTCCGGTCGCGTCGGGCGCGCTGGTCGGGTCGGTCGTGGGTGCGTCGAGGTGGGCGAGCACGGCGAGCACGCGGCGGTTGCCGTCCTCGGCCTCGAGCTCGAGCTTCTGGAAGACGGCGGAGATGTGCTTCTCGACGCTGCCCGCCGAGACGTAGAGGCGGTCGGCGATCGTCTGGTTCGACGACCCCTCGGCCATGAGCGCGAGCACCTGGCGCTCGCGGGGCGTGAGCCGCTCCATGCGGGTGTCGCGGCGGCGGCGCGCGAGCAGCTGGCTGACGACCTCGGGGTCGAGCACCGTGCCGCCGCCGGCGACCTGCTCGACCGCCGCGAGGAAGTCGCTCACGTCCGCGACGCGATCCTTCAGCAGGTAGCCGAAGCCGGCCGGGCCGCTCGCGATGAGGTCGGCGGCGTAGCGCTCCTCGACGTACTGCGAGAGCACGAGCACGCGGGGCCGGTCGCCGCGGCTGCGGATGCCGATCGCGGCGAGGATGCCCTCGTTGGTGCGCGTCGGCGGCATCCGCACGTCGAGGATCGCGAGATCCGGGTCGTGGGCGGCGACGGCGGCCTCGAGCGCCGTGGCGTCGGGCAGCTGGGCGACCACGTCGTGGCCGGCGTCGGTGAGGAGGCGCGCGATGCCCTCGCGGAGCAGGACGCTGTCCTCGCAGATCAGGATGCGCACGGGACGTCCACCTCGATCGCGGTCGGGCCCCCGGCGGGGCTGGTGAGGGTGAGGGTGCCGCCGACGCCGGCGACGCGGTGGGCGAGGCCGTCGATGCCGCCGCCGCTCTGGCGCTCGGCACCGCCGATGCCGTCGTCCTCGACGCGCGCCCACAGCGTCGAGCTGCCGTCGGCGGCGCGGCGGGTGCGGATCGCGACGCGGATGCGGCTCGCGCGGGAGTGCTTCTGGGCGTTCGTGATGCCCTCGGCGATCGCGAAGTAGACGGCGGTCTCGGCGTCTCGGCTGCAGCGGCCCTCGATGCGGGCGTCGACCTCGACCGGCACGACGCTGCGGGCGGCGAGCGCCGAGACGGCGGCGTCGAGGCCGCGGTCGTCGAGCACGGCGACGTGGATGCCGCGGGCGACCTGGCGCAGCTCGGTGACGGCCGACTTCGACGACGCGTGCGCCTCGTCGATGAGCTGCCGCGCGGCGGCGGGGTCGCTCTCGATCTTGTCGCGCGCCATGCCGAGCTGCATCGCGATCGACACGAGCCGCGGCTGCACGCCGTCGTGCAGGTCGCGCTCGATGCGCGTGCGGTCGAAGTCGGCGGCCCGCACGGCGCCGTGTCGGCGCTCGCGCTCGTCGCGCGCCTCCTGCTCGAGCCGCTCGCGCTCGTCGGGCACGAGCAGCCCGATCGTGACGTTGCGGTGCGCGAGCGCGAGGCCGATCGTGCCGGCGATGCCGGCGGCGAGCGAGAGCAGGCCGATGAGCGGCGCCCACTCGACCGGCACGGCGAGCGACGTGAGCGGGATGCCGACCGAGTCGGCGTCGCCGAGGCCGGCGAGCGCGAGCGGCACGCCCGCGCCCACGAGCGTCAGCAGCGGCAGCGTGAACGCGCCGAACAGGCTCGCGAGGAAGAAGCTCAGCAGCGCCCGCCAGTGCGCGGCGTCGGTGAGGATGCGCACGAGGCGGTGGGGAACGCGCAGCCAATCGGTGCGCGGCGAGCGCCGGAAGACCGCGGGCGGCACCGGGGCGCCGTAGAGGCCGGCGATGCGCTCCCGCTCGAACCACGCCACTGCGAACATCGCCAGCAGGGCGAGCGCGAGCAGCAGGAAGCCGACGAGCACGACCATCGTGCCGATGCCGGTCGCCCCGATCGTCACGATCGCGATGAGGATGGGGATGCCGATGGAGCCGAGCAGCGCGAGGTGCGCGACTGTGGCGAGGATGGGGCCGATGCGGTGCATGCCTCAACGCTAGGCCGGGCCGGTCGCGCGCGCCCGGCGGATCCCCGGAAGGCTTCTGGGGGTTTCCCCCACCCGGCCCGGCGCTCCACAGCGCACGGGCTCGCCGGGGACTGCGCTCCCCACTGCCTCGACCGCGCAGTCTGGGCTGAGGCATGGCTGCCGGCAGTACCCTCGGCGCATGCTCCTCCAACGCTCCGCCCGCACCGGCGCGGCCGCCGCAGTCATCGCCGCCGGCCTGCTCGTGAGCGGCTGCGGCCTGCTGCCCTCGCCCTCGATGCCGCCCGTGCCGACCGCCGAGCCGGCGCCCTCGGGCTCCGCCGACCCGGGCACGCAGGCGCAGCAGTGCGAGCAGCTGATGACGGATGTCGGGGCGATCGCCGCAGATGTGGCGCGCCTCGGCGAGCTGATCACGACGAACCCGTTCGCCGTGCCCGCGCTGCTCGGCGACATCACCGACCGTGTCGGCAACCTGCAGACCCGCGTGACCGACCCCGAGCTGCTCGAGCGCATCGAGGAGATCCAGGCGGGCTGGGATGCGCTGGTCGCCGACGCGACGGAAGCGATCCAGTCCGGCGACACTGGCGCCTTCGAGCGCATCGGATCGGCCCTCACCGAGCTCAGCGAGCAGGTCACGTCGCTGCAGGAGTTCTGCGTGGGCACCGCATGAGCGCACCGCTGCTGGCGCTGCTCGACGGCTCGGTCGTCGATGTGACGCACCCCATCGTGCGCGCCGACGACCTCGGGGTCGTGCGCGGCGACGGCGTCTTCGACGCGACCCTCGCGCGCCGCGGCCGCGACGGCGCGCCGCACGTGCGCGACCGCGACGCGCACCTCGACCGGCTCGAGCGCAGCGCCGCGATCCTGCAGCTGCCCGCCCCCGATCGCGCAGGCTTCGAGCGGGCGATCGACGCGCTCGTCGCCGCGTGGGACTTCGCCGCGGCGCCCGAGGCGATCATCCGGCTGGTCCTGACCCGCGGGCCCGAGTCGGGCGGCGACCCGACGGCATTCGCCCTCATGGCGCCACTGGGCGCATCCGCCATCGCCGAGCGCGAGCGCGGCGTCGCGATCACGCTGCTGGGCCGCGGGCACGACGGCGACGAGGTCGCCGCGATGCCGTGGCTGCTGCCGGGCGCGAAGAGCCTGTCGTACTCGATCAACATGGCCGCCAAGCGGCACGCGTCGCAGCACGGCTTCGACGACGTCGTGTTCGTCTCGCCCGCCGGGCTGCTGCTCGAGGGACCGACGTCGACGCTCGTCATCGACCGCGGCGGGCGGCTGCTGACGCCGCGGCAGGACGGCATCCTCGAGTCGATCACGCTCGAGCACCTCATGCGCGAGGCGCCGGGGGCCGGGCTCGAGGCCGCCTTCGAGGCGCTCGCGCCCGCCGACCTGCTCGCGAGCGACGGGGCCTGGCTGCTCTCCTCGGGCCGCCTGCTGGCGCGCATCACCGCGGTCGACGGGCATCAGCTGCCGACCTCGCCGCTCGACGGCGCGCTGCGGCAGCTCCTCGACGTCTGACGGCCGCCGGTCGGAGAGCCGCGACTCAGAGGACTGCCGCGCGGAGGCCTGCCGCGCGGAGGCCCGCCACGCAGAGGTTCGCAGTTCAGAGGTCCGCGGCTCAGGAGCCCGCGGCTGAGACGACGCGGGTCAGCGCACCGAGCTCAGCAGCGCCGTGACGGCCTCGGGCGGCGCGCCCGCGTGCAGCACGGTCACGAGCAGCGCGTCGAGCACGACCGCCTCGGCGAGCAGCGCCGCCTCCCCCGCGCGCAGCACGAGCGTCGCTCCGTGGGCACCGTCGAGCGCGCCCAGCACGCCGTCGGCGGTCTCGACCCCATCGCAGGCCGTGCCGAGCGCCTGCATCGCCGCGAGCGCATCCGCCGCCGCCTGCGGCTCGGCGAAGCGCAGCAGCACGAGCTCGAACGGCGCGCCGGCCGCCGGGTCAGCCGCGAGCGAGACTGCGGCCGCAGCGACGGCCGCACCGCTGACCGCGTCGGCGGCCGACCCGCATGCGCCGCCGGCAGAGCGGGCGGCGGCGACGTGTGTGATCGCGGTCGCGGCATCGACGACCGCGGCGGGCACGAGTTCGGTCCAGGCGGCGGTGTGCTCACCGGCGGCGTCGGCCCACGTGAGCGGCGGCAGCGCGGCCGCGGCGGGCAGCAGCTCGACCAGCGCCGGCCGCGGGTCGGGCGTC
>DASSWM010000019.1:0-3868 GCA_035704865.1 Agrococcus sp. | reverse complement strand
ACGGCACCGCGGCGCTGCGATCGTTCATGGTCACATCCTCTCGCATCCCCCGTGCCCTTGGTGAGAGTATCTCGACCATGTGCGGACGCTACGTCATGGCCCCTCCCGCGCGCGATCTCGTCGCGCTGTTCGAGATCGACGAGTCGGGCGACGGGCTGCCAGAGCCCAACTGGAACATCCCGCCGACGACGACGGTGCCGATCGTCGTCGAGCCACGGCCGCGCGACGACACGCCGCCGGTGCGCAGGCTCGAGGCGGCCCGCTGGGGGCTCGTGCCGGCGTGGGCCGACGACGTGTCGGTCGGCCAGCGCGCGTTCAACGCGCGCAGCGAGAGCGCCGCGTCGAAGCCGATGTTCCGGGACGGCGTCCGCGAGCGCCGCGCGCTCGTGCCCGCCGACGGCTGGTACGAGTGGCGCAAGCAGGGCGAGGCGAAGACCCCCTTCTATGTGCACGGCGAGGCGCCCATCTCGTTCGCGGGACTCTACGCGTGGTGGAAGCAGCCCGACGGCACGTGGCTGCTCTCGACGACGATCCTCACGGCCGCCGCCACGGGCGCGCTCGCCGAGATCCACGAGCGGATGCCCGTCCTCGTCTCCCCGGAGATGCGGGATGCGTGGCTCGACCCGACCGAGGACGGCGAGGCCGCGCTCGAGGCCGTCGTCGCCGAAGCGGGCGAAGCGGCAGCGGGCCTCGCGATCCAGGAGGTCGACCGGCGGGTCGGCAGCGTGCGCGAGCAGGGCGCCGAGCTCATCGCGCCGCTCAACCCGCAGTAGTCGCCGAGGCGCACCACCGGGCCAGTAGGGTCGTCACGGGTCCACGGCTCGGGAGGTCAGCATGGAGGAGCTCATTCCGCTCGCGCGGATCCCCGAACCCATCAAGCACACGGCGGCGCGCATCGAGGACTGGATCCACGAGCAGCGCGAGGCCAACGCCCTGCGCTCGGGCCGCCTCCCCGCGATCGTCTCCTACCCCGGCTACGGCGGCGAGGGCTGGGTGCGGGTGCTCGCGCGCGTGCTGCTCGTGCAGCCCGGCGCCGAGCGCAGCGTCCACTACGAGAACGTGCGCGGCTGGCGCTCCTTCACATCGATCGCGCTCAACGACATCGACGTCACGGTCGAGGCGGGCGGCGAGCGCCACGTCGTGACGGCCGATCGCGGCGGCGTCGTCGACGCGATCGTGCCCTTGCGCCTCGAGCCGGGCTGGCAGGAGGTCACGCTCTCGGCAGCCGGCTCGCTGCCGGTCGCGGCTCCCGTGTTCGTCGTCGACCCGGCGACGCGCTTCGGAGTCGTGAGCGACATCGACGACACCGTCATGGTGACCTCGCTCCCCCGCCCGCTGCTGGCCGCCTGGAACGCGTTCGTGCTCGACGAGCACGGCCGCACCCCCGTCCCCGGCATGGCGGTGCTCTACGAGCGCATCGCCAGGGCGCACCCCGGCAGCCCGTTCGTCTACCTCTCCACGGGAGCCTGGAACGCCGCCCCGGCGCTCACGCGCTTCCTCTCGCGCAACCTCTACCCCGCCGGCAGCATGCTGCTGACCGACTGGGGCCCGACGCACGACCGCTTCTTCCGCTCCGGCAAGGAGCACAAGCGCTACCAGCTGCGCAGGCTCGCGCGCGAGTTCCCGCACATCCGCTGGCTGCTGGTCGGCGACGACGGGCAGCACGACGAGGAGCTCTACGGCGAGTTCGCGAGCGCGCATCCCGAGTCGGTGCGCGCGGTCGCGATCCGCGAGCTCTCTGCGCAGGAGGCGGTGCTGGCCGGTGGCCGCAAGCACTCCGAGACCCGCTCGATGCATCCGTGGGTGTGGTCGTCGAACGGCGGCGGCCTCGCGAAGGAGCTCGGCGCCATCCCCGAGCTCGACGTCCTGTGAGCCGCTCGGCATGCCTGCAGTTCGAGGTCGACGCCAGCCCCGCGCCATGACCGCCGGTCGCATCGCGGTGGCCGCGAGCCCGGCACCGTGACCGCCCGGTCCATCGCGATCGCGGTGATCCGCCGCGCCGACGGCGCGCTGCTCGTGACGAGCGCGGTCGAGCCCGGCACCGCCGAGACCGGCACGCCCCGCACGCTCGTGCGCCCGCCCGGCGGCGGCATCGATCCCGGTGAGAGCGCGGCGGATGCGGTGGCCCGCGAGCTGCAGGAGGAGCTCGGGCTCGCCGTCACGGGCATCGCACCGCTCGGCGTCATCGAGCATCGTGTGGCCTTCGCGGGCCGCGAGCTGCACGAGCGGGTGCACGTCTTCGCCGCCCAGATGCGGGCGGATGCGTCGCTGCCGCCGGTCACGGATGCCGGGCACCCCGTGTGGTGGCTCACGCCCGACCGCTTCGACGACCCGGCGCTCGAGATCGTGCCCGCAGGGCTGCTCGAGCTCGTCGCCGCGGACTAGCGGGTCAGCACCTCGCCGGCCCGGCCGGCCGCGCGCGTCCAGCCGCCGGACTCCGTCACCCGCACGGGCTCGTCGCCGAGGAAGCGCATCGCGACGAGCGCCGCGGCCTGGCCGGCGGTGAGGCCGCTCGGGTGCACGACGCGCGACCAGACCGCGCGCTCCGCCCTGCGCCGCACTGGCTCGCCCGGTGACGCCGGCAGCGACGCCTCGACGTCGGCCGCGGCCTGCGTGGCGAACTCCCGCACGAGCGCGACCTCCACGTCGCCGGTGTGCGCCCAGCCTCCGCGCGGCGGCGAGACGGCGGCCCACGCGGGGCGACCCACCGCATCCGGCACCTCGATGTCGGCGCCCTGCTTGAGCGCATCCCTGAGCGCCGGCAGCGCCACCACGCCATCGAAGCGCGCGGGCTCCCGCATGCGCGCCGCGCGCGCGATGAGCACGGTCGGGCCGGTGTCGAGCAGCCCGGCCGAGGCGGTCATCGGCGTCGTGAGCAGCGCGACGTCGCCGTCGGCGGCCAGCCGCACGGTGCCGTCGCCGAAGACCGCTGCCCGATCGAGCAGCAGGACGAGGTCGGCGCGGGCTCGGTCGTCGAGGGCGAGGATTGCGTGCATGCGCTCTCTAGACTAGAGCGGCCCCGTGCGGGCACGACCACCGTCGAGAGGACCGGCATGACCGAGCGCATCCGCATCCTGCTGGAGACCCTGACGCTTGCCGACACCGGCGCGCGCACGGATGAGGACATCTTCACCGGCACGAGCCACCCCATGCCCTACGGCCGCGTGTTCGGCGGCCAGGTGATGGCGCAGGCGGTCGTGGCCTCGCAGCGCACCGTCGACGCGGAGCGCCGCATCCACTCGGTGCACGGCTACTTCGTGCGCCCAGGCGATGTCGAGCTGCCCATCACGCTCGCGGTCGAGCGCATCCACGACGGCCGCTCGTTCTCGACCCGGCGCGTGCAGGCGTACCAGAGCGGCGTGCCGATCATGTCGATGATCTCCTCGTTCCAGGACGAGGACGACGGGCCCAGCTCGCAGCACCCGATGCCGCAGGGTCTGCCCGGCCCCGAGGAGCTGCCCAGCTCGGACGACGTGCTCGCGCCCTACGCCGGCCACCCGCAGGCGCGAGCAGTCATCGCGCGTCCGTTCGACATCCGTCACGTCGAGGGGCCCGTGTACGTGCCGGATCCGGCGCGGCCGCGGCACGGCAAGCAGCACGTGTGGATCAAGGCGAAGGACCGGCTGCCCGACGACGATGCGCTGCACCGCGCCGCGCTCGCGTACCTCTCGGACTACGCGATGCTCGAGCCGATCGTGCGCATGCACGGCGCGTCTTGGTCGACGCCGGGGCTCAAGGCCGCGAGCCTCGACCACGCCCTGTGGTGGCACCGCCCCGCGCGCGTGGACGAGTGGCTGCTGCTCGAGCTCGAGACGAGCTCCTCCGGCGGCGGGCGCGGCCTCGGCCACGGCCACGTCTACCGCGCCGA
>DASSWM010000018.1:0-2721 GCA_035704865.1 Agrococcus sp. | reverse complement strand
CCGATCGCGAGCCCATCGCGATCGAGACGACGTTCTACCCAGCCACGCTGTTGCCCGGACTCCTCGACGGGGACCTCTCGGGCTCGCTCTGGACAGCGATCAGTGACCAGTACGGCCTGACCATCGCGCGTACGACCGCGCGACTCGAGGTGATCGCGTTGGACGCGATGACCGCGACGCACCTCGGCACGCGCCAGGCTGCATCCGGGCTCCTGCTCACGCGCCAGTCGTATCTGGCCGACGGTCGCTGCATAGAGTACGCGCAGGACATCTACCGCGCTGACCGCGTCTCACTCATCATCGACCGCGAAGTGGACGGCAGGTAGCCGCAGACCGGATGCATGGCTCAGTCGATCAGGCGGGCGCCGGGCACGGGGCCGGTCACCTTCACGGCCATGAGCTGCGCCGTCGAGAGGGAGATCTGCACCTCGATGGCCGACTCCAGGTCGTCGCAGAGGAACGCCACGGTCGGCCCCGAGCCGGAGATCACGCCGGCCAGCGCCCCCGACCGCTCCCCCAGCTCGAGCGTGCCGGCGAGGCGCGGCATGAGCCGCAGCGCGGGCGCCTGCAGATCGTTCTGCAGCGCCTCCGCGAGCATGCCGGCGTCGCCGGCCCGCAGCGCCTGCAGCACCCGCGCATCCACCGTCGGCACGTCGTGCGCCGGGGCGATGTCGGCCGCGTGCAGCGCGCGGTGCTCGTCGAGCGCCCGGTAGACGTCCGGCGTCGAGAGCCCCGCGTCGGCGTAGGCGAGCACCCAGTGGAACTGCCCCTTCGCGAGCGCCGGGGAGAGCTGGTCGCCGCGGCCGGTGCCGATCGCCGTGCCGCCCGCGAGCGCGAACGGCACGTCGGCGCCCAGGTCGCGCGCGATCTCGTGCAGCGCCTCGCGGCCCAGGTGCAGCCCCCACAGCTCGTCGCATGCGACGAGGGTCGCCGCCGCGTCGGCCGAGCCGCCGCCCATGCCGCCCGCGATCGGCACGTGCTTCTCGATCGAGAGCGCGACGCCGCTCGTGACGCGGCCGCGCCGCGCGAGCGCCATCGCCGCGCGGATCGCGAGGTTGTCGGCGCCCGTGGAGAGGTGCTCGTGCGGGATGGGTCCCGAGAAGCGCACGGAGAAGTCGGGTGCCTCGGTCGCCTCGACGAACTCGTACAGGCTCACGGCCTGGTAGGCGGTGGCGACGTCGTGGTAGCCGTCGTCCTGCAGCGCGCCCACGCCGAGGTGCACGTTGATCTTGCCGGGCGCCTTCGCCCTCACCGCGCTGCCTCGTGCCACGTCACAAACCTACTGGCCGCGGCGGGGTGCACCTGCACGCCCCCTGCGCGGCGCCTCGGGCGCGGTTCGCTCGGATGCACGCGGTGCGAGCTCACGCGGCCTGCGCGGCGGGATCTCTTGCGGCGCACGGCGACACGGTGCGCGGCGCGCGCCGCGCGGCGGCGCGGTGCGCGTGGCAGCGGACGGCGCTACCCTCCCGGCATGTCGCATCCGCTGACGTTCGACGCCGACGATCCGCTGCTCGCCCGCCTGCGCGAGATCGCGCTGGCGCTGCCGGGCGCGGACGAGAAGGTCTCGCACGGCAGGCCGGCGTTCTTCACCACGAAGGTGTTCGCCTACTACGGCGGCACCACCAAGCAGGAGCACAGCGCCGGCCTGCATCCGCCGCGCGCGAGCGTGCTGCTCGAGCCCGACGAGCGCCTGGCGCTGCTCGAGGAGGGCGCGATCGCGCCCGCCTACCTCGGGCCATACGGATGGGTCGCGGTCGACCTCGAGGACGCCGACTGGGAGCGCGTGGCCGAGCTCGTCGATGCCAGCTACCGCGTGACGGCGCCGCGTCGCCTCGTCGCGGAGCTCGACGCCCGCGGCCCGCAGCCTTCGAGCTGACGCGCGCCTGGGCAGAGTTGCAGCGATCTGTCCGTACGCACGGCGTCCGAGCGCCGATCGCTGCAACTCTGTGGGCGTGCCTCGCGACGGGCTCAGCTCGCGGCGGGCTCAGTTGGCGACGGGCTCAGTGCGCGGCGGGCTCGGTTCGCGGCCGGCTCAGTCGGCGACGGCGCCCAGGATCTCCTCGATCTCGGCCTTCGCGGCCTCCATCGCCGACGCATCCGCCAGCTTCTCGATCGTGAGGTTCACGGGCGTGCCCGACTTGTTCGGCAGCTGCGCCGCAGCTGCGAGGCGCCGGCCGTCGGCCAGCCGCCAGCGCACGACCGGCTGCGAGGCGGTGAGGTTCTCGCCGTGCGGAGCGCCGTGCCGCGCCTCGATCTCGGCGCGCACCGCCTCGAGCGCCGCGAGCCGGGCATCGAGCCCGCCGCCGGTCGCGATCGTGCGCGTCGTCGACACCGAGAACGTGCCGTCGGCCTGCTGGCCGGGCAGTCGGCCCTTGCGATCCTGCTCGAAGTCGACCGTGATGCCCTGCGCCCACCAGCCGTCGACGCCGTGCTCGCGCACGAGCCACTCGGCGATCTGCTTGTGGGGCCACTCGAGCGCGCCCGCGCCAGCGAGCAGCTCGCGCCACTGCTCGTGCGTGCGCCCCGTCGCGGCACGCAGCGCCTCCGAGCCCATGTTCTTCTCGATGCGTTCGACCATCAGTCCTCCTGGGTCACGGGACGTGCGTCCGCCCCACCGGCCTTCGCCTCCGTGGCCGCCACACCGCCGGCCTCGGCGATGCGGATGAAGTCGTCGAGCGTGAGCGCCTCGCCGCGCAGCGTCGGATCGATCCCGGCCCGCTC
>DASSWM010000017.1:0-2495 GCA_035704865.1 Agrococcus sp. | reverse complement strand
CCCTGACCGCCGCCCTGGTTGCCGCCGCCGCCTTCGCCGCCGCCGCCGCCGCCCGAGCCGCCACCGCCGCCGCCTTCGCTCCCGCTGCCAGGGCCGCCGCCCTCGTTGCCGCTGCCAGGGCCGCCGCCCTCATTGCCGCTGCCTGGGCCGCCGCCCTCATTGCCGCTGCCGGGGCCGCCGCCCTCATTGCCCTCGGTGCCGCTACCGGTGCCGCCGCCGTCCTCTCCGGTGTCGACCGGCAGCTCGGCGGGCGGCGCGGGCGCCGGCTCCGGGGCAGTCGTCGTCTCCGCCGGCACAGGCGTCGGCTCGACCGACGACGGCGTCTCGGCGACGACCGGCGTCTCCGGCGCCTCCGGCGCGACCGCTCCCTGCAGCGCGACGGCCACGAGCACGGCGAGCACGGCGCATCCGGCCGCGATGATGCCGACGAGGGTGCCGCGGCGCCGGCGCGACGCAGTGGAAGTCGCCGGGGCGGCGACCGCGACGCCGCCCGCACCGAGCGCGACCGTGGCCGAGGTCGGCTCGCCGCTGTCGCGCGCCGGCTCCGCCGCAGCCGCTGCCACGCCGGGGAGCACCGCGGTGGCCGCCGGGCCCGCGGAGACATCCGCCGTGGCCGCGGCCTCCCGCGGGCCGGCGGCGACGTCCGCCGTCGCCGTGGGCTCGGAAGCGGCCGCGCCAGCGGCGCCCGCAGCGCTCGTCGCCGCAGGCAGCGCGATGCTGCCCGGGCCGTCGGCGAGCGCGTCCAGCACCTGCGACGCCGTGGGACGCGACTCGGGGTCGCGGGCGGTCATCGCGGTGAGCAGCGACTTCCAGCGGTAGCCGATCCAGCCCGGCACGTCGGGGTCGCGCGACTGCCTGGCGCTGAGCGACTCCATGAGCGGCCCGGGGTACTCCCGCTGCCCGGTGATCGCCTCGAGCAGCACGAGCCCGAGGGAGTAGATGTCGGATGCGGGGCCCACCCGGGCACCCGTGGCCTGCTCCGGGCTGAGGTAGGCGGCCGTGCCGAGCACCGTGCCGGTGGCGGTCAGCCGCGTGGCGTCGACGATGGCGGCGATGCCGAAGTCGGCGAGCTTCGCGTCGAGCTCGCGGCCCGGCAGCGGCGACGGCGAGAGCAGGATGTTCGCGGGCTTGATGTCGCGATGCACGACACCGTTCGCGTGCACGACGACCAGCGCCTCGGCGAGGTCGCGCGTCATCCACGCGACGTCCACCGGCGCGATCGGGCCCTGTGCGCGGCGCGCGGCGAGCGTCGGGCCGTCCATGAGCTCCATCACGAGGTAGGTGAGCGGCACGCCGTCGACGACCGCGCTGCCGGCGTCGAAGAGCGTCACGAGCGAGCGGTGGCTGAGGGTCGCGAGCAGGTCGATCTCGGAGCGGATGCGCTCCGCCTCCGCCGTCTCGGCGCTCATGCCCACGAGCGCCTTGATCGCCACCTCGCGGCCCAGCACCTCGTCGGTGCCGCGGTGCACGAACGACATGCCGCCGGTCCCGAGCAGCGACTCGATCCGGTACCGCCCGGCGAGCACCGCCCCGGGCGCGAGCGGGTCCACTCCCGGCATGGCGCCTCCAGCTCTCCGGTCGACCGATTTGTCCCCCAAGGCTACCGCGACCGCAGGGCACCGGCGGTCGCGGCCTCGTCGCGCGGGCCGGCCCGCGGGCGCGCGATCGGCTCAGCGCGGCGTCGGCACCAGGGTGACCTCGCGCAGGGCGCCGCGGTCGGCGACGGCGGTCATGACGGTGCCGACCGGCTGACGGCGGCGGTCGGTGGGGGAGCCGGGGTTCAGCAGCCGCACGCCGCCGGGCGTCACGGTGTCCCAGGGGATGTGCGAGTGGCCGAAGACGAGCACGTCGCAGGGCTGGTCGGAGTCGGGCCCGAAGCGCGCATCGCAGCGCGCCTCGCGCCCGGCGGCGCTGCCGGTCTCGTGCACCACGGCGATCCGCACGCCGTCGATCTCGGCGCGAGCCACCTCGCCGAGCCGCTGCCAGAGCTCTGGCGGATCGTTGTTGCCCGCCACGGCCACGAGCCGCCGCGCGCGCTGCTCGAGCACGTCGAGCAGCGCTGCGCTCACCCAGTCGCCCGCGTGCACCACGACATCGGCGGCGTCGACGAGCCGCCACACCTGCTCCTGCAGCGCCTTGGCGCGCAGCGGCAGGTGCGTGTCGCTCAGCAGCAGCAGGCGGGTCGTCACCGCGTCATCCGGTGACCTCGACCTCGCCGCTCATCGTGCCCACGTGCGGATCGCACACGAACGTGTAGGTGCCGGGCACGAGGGTGATCTCGACCGTGGTCTCGTCGGTGCCGGCGACGTCGGTGCTGACGTCCACGTCGCCAGGGCCGGTGAGGTGGAAGTTGTGCATCTGCGACAGGTCGGCGAAGGTCAGCGTGTAGTCGCCGGCAGGCAGCGACGTCACGGGGTTCCCGTCGGCGTCGAGCAGCGCGATCTCGTACGCCTCCGGGCTGTCGGCCGTGCCGACCATGCCGATGAGCTCGCCGC
>DASSWM010000016.1:0-5070 GCA_035704865.1 Agrococcus sp. | reverse complement strand
GATCAACGACGCGTGCGTGAAAGACGCCGACAAGCTGTGGCGGGTCACTCCGCACGGGCTCGCGATCGTGCAGCAGTGGTTCGGGCTCGACCACGACGAGGCCCTGCGCATCTGCTCAGCCCGGGTGCAGCCCTTCCTGTTGACCGACGCCGGGCGGGCGATGGGGCTCGCGCTCGCGGCCGTCGCGTCGATTGACCAGCTGCCGCAGCGCGCGGGGCTCGTCTAGTCGACGTCGCTCAGTCGGCGGGCGCCTCGAACACCTCGCGCGCGATGCGAAACGCCGTGTTGGCCGCCGGCACCCCCGAGTAGATCGCGCTCTGCAGAATCACCTCGACGATTTCGTCGCGGGTCAGCCCGTTGCGCAGCGCCGCGCGCAGATGCATGGCGAGCTCCTCGTGGTGACCGTGGGCGATGAGCGACGAGATCACGGCGACCGACCGCATCCGTCGATCCAGGCCCGGACGCGACCAGATGTCGCCCCAGGCGTAGCGCGTGATGAGGTCTTGGAAGTCGGCGGTGACGGGCGTCGTCGCGGCGATCGCCGCATCCACGTGCGCGTCAGAGAGCACGGCGCGGCGTACGGCCATGCCCTGGTCGTAGCGCTCGCCGTCGGTGAGGCCGTCGCCGTCGGGGCGCGGGGGCGAGGTCGTCATCGTGCTGTGGTCGTCATCGGGCGTGCCTTCCGGTGGGGTCACTGAAGAAGTCGATGAGGGCGGCGGCCGTCGCCGTCGGATCTTCGGCCGGCGGTAGGTGGGCAACCCCGGCGAGGCGGCGCGCCTGGCCGTGATGCACGCCCGAGGCGATCTCGTCGGCCTTCTGCTCGGGGGCGACCTGGTCGTGCTCGCCCCACAGGGCCAGCACCGGCACGGTGACGCCGCGCAGCTGATCGCGCACATCGTAGTCGGCGAGCGCCTCGCAGCAGCGGGCGTAGCTCTCGTCGTCGGCGTCTTGCAGGGCGTGCAGAAGGCGGCCCGCGATGACGGGTTCGCGTTCGACCGACCCGGGGGCGAACCAGCGGCCGGCCGAGGCACTGACGAGCACCGAGGTGGACTGCGCGCGCACGGTAGCGGCGCGTTCGTGCCAGGCGGCCGGGTTGCCGAGCTGCGCGCCGGAGGCGATGATCGCGGCCGCCTCGATGAGGTCGGGATGCCGGATCACCAGCTCGAGGCCGGTCGCGCCACCGAGCGACACGCCCGCGTAGAGGATGCGCGTCGCGCCGAGAGCGCTCGCCCCGTCAGCGACCGCGTCGGCCAGGCCGGCGACGGTGAACGCGTCGGTCGCGGCCGGCGAGGCGCCGTGGCCGGGCAGGTCCCACGCGGTGACGCGGAAGCGCGGAGTGAGCAGCGGCGTGACCGTCTCCCACAGCACGGTGGACGTGCCGAGCGACGGCCCGAGAACAACGAGCGGCGCCCCCGCGGGGCCGACCGGCTCCGTAAAGCGGATGTTCGGAACGCTCACAACGCCCCTCCCGTCTGATGAAGGGCCCGGTCGACGAGCGCGTCGGCCGCCCCGAGGTAATGGCAGGGGTCGGGGTCGCCCGCGGCCGGGTCGTCGGGCCCGACGACCGCGCGTCGCTCGGCGAGGACGTCGGCCGAGACCACCGCGAGGTGCCGGGCCGCGGCGTCGGCGTCGACGATCAGCCCCTCGGTGAGGCGCGCGAGCGCCGCGGCCGTGCCGAGGGCCAGCCGGATGAGCTCGCGCAGCGTTGGCCATTCGGCGTGCCAGGCGCCATCGGGGCGCTGGTCAACGGCCTGCGCGCTGGCGGCGTGCAGGGTGGCGCCGAGGAACGGCGCACGGAGGGCGGCACCGCGGATCAGCACCGCGTCGACCGGGTTCTGCTTGTGGGGCATCGCCGACGAGCCGCCCGGCGCACCCTCGGCGAGTTCGCCGATCTCGCTGCGGCTCAGCGTCGCGACGTCGGCAGCGAAGGCGCCGGCCGCGTCGACCAGCCGGGTGAGAGCGTCGCCGAACTCGGTCACCGGCCAGCGCGTCACGTGCCACGGCAGGGCGGGCCGGGCGAGGCCCAACTCGTCGGCGAGCGCGTCGCTCACGGCGAGCGCCGCGGCTGCCGGGTCGGCGAGGCCCGCCACCCGGGCGTGCTCGACCGCGGCGGCGAGGGTTCCGGCGGCGCCCCCGAACTGCGCGGGCAGGGAGGCGGCAACGGTCTCGAGCTGCGTCCGGGCGCGATGAAGCGCGGCGAGGCGCGGCGCGAACCTCAGGCCGATCGTCGTCGGGACCGCGTGCTGGCCCAGCGTGCGCGCGACCGCGGGCGACGCGCGGTGCGCCCCGATGAGGCGGGCGAGCGCGCGTTCGGCGCGACGGGCATCCGCCACGATTGCCTCGCTCGCGCGGCGCGCGACGAGCATGAGCGCCGAGTCGAGCACGTCTTGGCTCGTGGCGGCGCGGTGCAGGCTCGGCTGGTCAGCGGCATCGAGCCGCCCGCGCAGGGCGGCGACGAGCGGAATGACCGGGTTGCCGCCCGCCGCTGCCGCCTCGGCGATCGCCCCCGTGTCGAGGCCGTGTCCCGTGGCCACCTCGCCACTGCCGCGCCAGCCGAAGGTGTCGGCGATGCGCGCCGCCGCTTCGGGCGCCACTCCCTCGGCCGCCCACGCGAGCGCGAGCGCGATTTCGACGGTGACGAGCGCGTCGAGCACGGCGCCGTCGCCCACCAGGTCGGGGCGGTCGGGGCCGAGGGGCGCGAGCAGGCCGCGGTCGACAGCGTCATCAGTAGGCAAGGAAGACGGTCTCCTTCTCTCCCTGCAGCCGGATATCGAAGCGGTGCCCCGCGCCGGTGCGGGTGGCGATGAGCGTAGCGCGCTCGTCGGCGCTGAGGCTCGACAGCAGCGGGTCGGCGGCGAGTGCCCGCTCGGCGTCGGCATCGCCGGGCGCCGCCGGCACGTACACGCGGGTGTGCAGCTTGTTCGGCAGGCCGCGCGCGTAGAGGACCACGCTGATGAACGCGGCGCGGCCGATCGCCGCCCCGGGTTCGACGGTCCAGAAGTGGTACCCGCCCTCGTCGTCGGTGAAGCCGCGGCCGAAACCGGTGAACGCCCGGCCGTCGCGACGCAGCGTTCCACGGGCGGTCGGCACGGCGCCGGCGGCATCGGTCTGCCAGATCTCGAGAAAGGCGTCGGGGATGGGCGAGCCGAGCCCGTCCCGCACGGTGCCCTCCAGCACGATCGCGCCCGGCGAGCGCGGCGGCACGAGCTCGTTCATGCGCGGAAACTCGACGCCGTACGCGAAGAACGGGCCGACCGTCTGGCCGGGGGTCGGGGCGTGGGTGCGCGCGGGCACGGCGCGGCCGCCCGTCAGCTCGATGGTGTCGCTCATGCCTGCTCCTCCTCGGGCTCGAACCACGTGGCATCCGGACCGTCGACGACGATGTCGAAGCGGTAGCCCATCGAGAACTCGGGGCTCGTCAGCTCGTGGTCGTAGACCCCAATGAGCCGGTCGCGGTCTTTCTGGTCGCGGATGGTGTTGTAGATCGGGTCGAGCGCGAACAGGGGGTCGCCCGGGAAGTACATCTGCGTGATCAGCCGGTGCGTGAACGACGAGCCGAACACCGAGAAGTGAATGTGCGCGGGCCGCCACGCGTTCACGTGGTTGCGCCAGGGGTAGGGCCCCGGCTTGATTGTTGTGAAGCGGTAGCGGCCGTGGTCGTCGGTGATGATGCGCCCGGCACCCGTGAAGTTCGGGTCGAGCGGGGCGGGGTGCTGGTCGCGCTGGTGAATGTAGCGGCCAGCGGCGTTGGCCTGCCAGATCTCGAGGAGCTGGTTCGCGAGTGGTCGCCCCCACGAGTCGGTGAGGCGCCCCTCGACCGTGATGCGCTCGCCCTGCGGCTCGCCCGCATGCTGCTTCGTGAGGTCGGCCTCGATGGCGGCCACGTCGCGCTGACCGAAGGCGGGCGAGTAGAGCTCGATCGTCTCGGGGTCGACGAGGCGCGGGTTCTTGGTGGGGTGGCGCAGAATGCTTGAGCGGTACGCCGGGAAGTCGTACAGCGTCGCGGGCAGCTGCTCACCCGCCGCGACGCGCGCGGCGGCGGCCTCGTGGGCGGCGACAATCTCGGCGGTGATCTGCGACTGCGGCGCCTGGTCGGGCGCGGCCAGCAGCGTCTCGGGCGCGGCGGCGGTCTCGGTCATGCGGTCTCCTTTGACGGGGATGCTGGTCGCCAGTGTGCGAGCACCGCGCGTCACGCGCATCCCGATTCTCATCCAATGGGAGTCGTGTCATGCTCGACCTCGTGGCGAACTCCCCCTCCGGCGACTCGGTGACCGACCGGCTGTTGCGCGTGCTCGAAACCTTCACGCCGACGCGCACCGTGCAGACGGCCGCCGAGATCGGCCGCCGCGCGGGCCTTCCCCCGTCGTCGGCGCACCGCATCGTCGCCGAACTCGTGGAGGCGGGCCTGCTCGAGCGCGACGACGAGCGACGCATTCGCATTGGCATGCGGCTGTGGGAGCTCGCGACGCGCTCCTCCCACGCCCTGCGCATGCGGCAGGCCGCGATGCCCGCCATGGAGCGCGTGCAGTCGCGCATCCGCGAGCACACGCAGCTCGCGATTCTCGAACAAGACGAGGCGCTGTTCCTCGAGCGGCTGAGCGGCCCGGGAGCGGGCTCCAACGTGACCCGCGTCGCCGGGCGCCTGCCCCTGCACGCCTCGTCCTCGGGGCTCGTGCTGCTGGCCTACGGCGAGCCCGAGCTGCAGAACCGCATCCTCACGGCGCCGCTGCCGGCGCTCACTCGCGAGACGATCACCGACGCCTCCGCCCTGCGCCGCAAGCTCGCCGAGGTGCGGCTGCTCGGCCACGCGGTCGCGCGGGGGTCTATCGAGCTCGTCTCGACGGGTGTGGCGGTGCCTGTTCGTGACGAGACCGGGCGTGTGGTCGCGGCCCTCTCGGTCGTGCTGCCGCGCGACGCGGCGGTCGAGGCAGCGCTCATTGAGCTGCACGCCGGCAAGCGGGAGATCGAGCAGGCGCTCGGCTATCGCGGCTGATCGCCGCTCTCGCCGCTCGTGCCTGGCACGAGACGCGACACCGCCCGCGATTGGAATTATTTCCGTTCAATGAGAAC
>DASSWM010000015.1:0-2429 GCA_035704865.1 Agrococcus sp. | reverse complement strand
CGCGGCAGGAGCCCGACCCGGTGGCAGCGCTCGACGCCGCCCGGCGCGCGGCATCGCGGGCGAGCGATGCGGAGGCGCTCGCGGCGTACGACACGATGGGCGGTGGCCGGTAGCGACCCTGCGGGGTCAGCCGCGACATCCGACGTCATCTTCGAAACCGTTCCGGCACGCTACGCGGCGGCGAACGCAGGAGATCGGGCCCGTGCCTCGCCCGTGAGGCAGCCTGCATCCTCATCTCCTGCAGTAGCCTGTCGCGGTGAGCGAAGCGACGACCCCGACGACGACCCCAACGACGACCCCAACGGCGACCCCCACGGCGTCATCCTCGGGGCAGGCGAGGTACCAGGTGCGGTTCGACTGGGGCGTGAGCGGTGCGCACCGCATCCTGCCGGGCGCGCACGTCGCCGTGCTCGTCGATGCGCTCCTGTTCACGACCCACGTCGTCGTCGCCGCCGAGAACGGCGACGACTCGCCGGCGTCGGGGGTCGCCGCCGCGGCACTCGACGTCGAGGTCGCCGAGCGCGGACTCGTCGTGCTGGCCGGGTCACTGCGCAATCGGGCGGCGGTCGCCGACCGTGTCCTCGCCCTGCAAGAGGAACGCGGTGAGCGCGTGGTCGTCGCGGTGATCGCCGCGGGTGAGCCGGCAGACGGTGGCCGCGGCATCCGATTCGCCATCGAGGACCAGCTCACGGCCGGCGCGGTCGTCGACGCGCTGGTCGCGCTCGGGCTCGATCACACCTCGCCCGAGGCGGCGGTCGCCTCCGCGGCCTACGAGGGCCTCCAGCACGCCGCCGTGCACCTGATCGGCGCGTCGGGCAGCGGAGCGGAGCTCGTCGCCGCGGGCCGCAAGCCCGAGGTGCGCCTCGCGACGGAACGCGACGTGACGCGCGTGGTGCCCGAACTGCGCGACGGAGTGTTCCGAGCGTAGCCGCAACGGGTCGCAACCCTCGCCCCGACTCAGGCCGCGCGCTCAGCCCTGCGGGCCCGGTGCGCGCGCACCTTCGCGCGGTTGCCGCAGCGCTGCATCGAGCACCACCGGCGAGTGGCCGCTCGTGAGGTGTCGAGGTACAGGAACGTGCAGTCGGAGCCGCTGCACTCGCGGATCCGCCCGGCGTTCGCGGGGTCGAACAGGTCGACCGCGTCGCGGGCGATCGACGACAGCGCCTGCCCGACCGTCTGCACCGAGCGCCCGGCCTGCAACGACCCGCCCGCGAGCGATGGCGGAACGTCGGGCATTGCGGCGTAGAGGTTCACGAGGTCGATGTCGGGCGTTCGCACATCCTCGCCGCGGGCGGCGGCCCGCGCCATCCGGGCGATCGCATCGCGCAGCTTGATCGCATCGAACAGGTCGAGCGTCCGGGCGGCGCCGACGGCCACCGGGAACCGCGCTCGCAGCCAGGCGGTGAGGTCGTCGGGCGCGTGCAGCCGCTCCGGCGCCGGCATCTCGCCGAGGGCGCCGGCGTAGGCGAAATCGAGTGCGAACGACCCGGAGTCGAACCACCACCGCGTGCCCTCCGCGCTGGTCATCCACTGCCCCACCGGCAGTGTCACGGTGGAGACGGGCATGCAACCAACCTACCGACTCACGGATGCCGCGCCCGCGCGTGTCGCGCGGTTCACTGCGCTATCCGGCATCCGCCGCGCTGCGTGAGCAGACGTCGGAGCCTGTCAGCCCGCGGCCGCGCTCGCCGCGCGCCGCCGCATCGCCGGCGAGATCTCGCGGAAGCGCCACGTGATGAGGTTCGCCCGATCGAAGCCGCGACGGCACAGGCCGCAGCTCAGGGGTCGGATCGGTTCGCGATAGCGGAAGTGCTCGTGCCCGGCAGGACAGCGCCCGACCCAGGGTGCGAGCTCGTGCACGACCTCGCCGTCGTGCGTGCGGCGCCCCACGTAGCCGAGCTCGGTGGCGATGGTCGCCCACTTCGGACCGTGACCGGCCCGGGGTCCCGCCACCGCGTGCGCGACCTCGTGCAGCAGGATCTGGTGGATCTCGTCGTCGTCGTATCGCACGGCGAGGTAGCGCGACACCGAGATGCGCTTGGCAGTGTAGTTGCAGAGGCCGGCGCGCTTCTTCGCGTTGTCGAAGCCGAACGACCACACGGACGGGTCGAGATGCAGCACGATGAGCGCCTCGGCCCACCGTCGCACCCGGTCCAGATCCGCCATAGGGATGACATTAGCGCCGCCCGCCGACCTGCGGCGAGACGACATCCGCGACGGTCAGCCGCCCGTGAGCGGCGCGCGGTACAGGCGATCGTCACCCGGTGACGGCGAGCCGCGCCCGTCGGTGTTGCTCGAGATGATCCAGAGCTCGCCGTCGGGACCGGGCACGGCGTCGCGCAGCCGGCCGAGTTCGTCGACGAACCACGCGGATGCCGCGAGCGGGGCCCCCGACGTCGCGGGAGCGATCGTCCACAGCCGCTGGCCGC
>DASSWM010000014.1:0-2766 GCA_035704865.1 Agrococcus sp. | reverse complement strand
CCGGTGTACCCGCCGTTCCACGCCTACTCGGTGCACGCCGAGCGGCGGGTCGTCGAGGCGCCGCTCGGCGCTGACTTGCGGCTCGACCTCGCGGCGATCGACGAGGCGATGGCCGCGTCGGCCGACGCGGGCGCAGTGCTGCTGCTGTGCAACCCGCACAACCCGACCGGCACCGTGCACACGCGCGCCGAGCTCGAGGCGCTCGCCCAGCTCGCCGCCCGGCACGGCGTGCGCGTGATCAGCGACGAGGTGCACGCGCCGCTCGTCTTCGACGCCGACTTCACGCCCTACTGGACGATCGACCCGCGCGGCTTCTCGATCACGAGCGCCTCGAAGGCCTGGAACCTCGCAGGCCTGCGCACCGCGCTCATCATCGGCGGCGGCGAGACGGGCGCCGACCTCGGCTCGATGGCGGAGGTCGTCAGCCACGGCCCCGCCCACCTCGCCACGATCGCGCACGTCGCCGCCTTCGACGACGGCCGCGGCTGGCTCGACGAGGTGCTGACCGGGCTGCGCGCCAACCGCGCCCTGCTCGCGCGGCTGCTGCCCGAGCACGCGCCGTCGATCCGCTGGCAGCCCGGCGAGGCGACCTTCCTCGCCTGGCTCGACTGCAGCGGCACGCGCGTCGCCGACCCGGCCTCGCGCGCCGACGCTGGCTACGTCGGCCTCTCCGCCGGCCCCGCGAAGGCCTTCCTCGAGCAGGCGCGCGTCGGGCTCAACGCCGGCGAGGCGTTCGGCGCGGGCGGCGAGAACCACGTGCGCTTCAACCTCGGCACCCGCCCCGACGTCATCGAGGAGGCGGTCCGGCGGATGGGCTCGGTCGCCTGAGCCGCGCCCGTCGCGCGTGCGAGCGGCGCGAGTCGAGCGGATGGGCTCGGTCGCGCTGACGCGCGCCCGTCGCGCGTGCGAGAGGGTGGACTCGTGCCGACCGTGACGCTGCGCCCGATGCGACAGGACGACGTGCCGGCGATGGCTGCGTGGGGCGAGGATCCGGAGTTCGTCGCCGCTGCGGAGTGGGGCGTGCGCACACCTCCTGCCCGGCGGGTGTTCTGGCAGCGGGTGCTCGATGCGCCGCCGCCCGACCTCATCCGGCTCGCCGCCGTGCTCGATCGCACGCTCGTGGGGCACGTCGACCTGCACGGCACCGAGCCCGACCGGCGCGAGCTCGGCTTCGTCATCGCGCGGCCCTACTGGGGGCGCGGCGTCGGCACCGCGGCCGCCCGCGCGGGCCTCGCCTACGGCTTCGGTGAGCTCGGCCTCGAACGCATCTGGGCGGAGGCGTGGGCGACGAACGCGGCATCCGTCGCGATCCTCGACCGCCTCATGCGCCGCACGGGCACCGGCAAGGACGGCCACTACCGCGGCAGCCCGACGCACTACGTGCAGTTCGAGATCAGCCGCGAGGAGTGGCTCGCGGGCTGACGCCCGATGGGCGGGCGCGCCGGCTCAGCCCCGAGAGCGCCGCTCAGGCGCCCGCGAGCAGGTCGACCATGCGCTCCTCGAAGCCCGGCTCGACCTCCATCACGACCCGGTGGCGCGCGCCCGCACGCTCGGGCCAGCTGCCCCACTCCCCCTCGAGCGTCGTGACGGTGCGGCCGCGCGAGGGCGCGTCGGTGCAGTCGACGTGCACGTCGACGATCGGCGAGAGCGTCGTCCGCACGAGCCCGGTCGCGACCGCGAGCGCGAGCGCGTCGTGGTTGCCCGACGCCCGCTCGCCCGAGAAGCTCTCGTAGTAGGCGAGGTAGTAGTCGAGGATCGCCGACGAGAACCGCCCGATCGCCCCGCCGGCCTCGAGGCGCGCGCGATGCTCGTCGGTGATGAGCGATGTCATCGTCACGTCGAGCCCCACCATCGTCAGCTCCCACGGCGCGTCGAAGACGACCTGCGCGGCCTCCGGGTCGTGCCAGATGTTCGCCTCGGCGGTGTCGCTCACGTTGCCGGGCGCGAGCGCGGCGCCGCCCATGATCGTCACCTGACGGATGCGCTCCGGCAGCGTCGGGTCGACGTCCAGCGCCGCGGCGAGGTTGGTGAGCGGCCCGACCGCGACGATCTCGAGGTCGCGCGCGTGCTCGTGGCTGAGCCGCAGCATCAGCTCGACCGCGCTCTCGGCCGCGAGCGTCGGCGCATGACCGGTGTCCGCGCATCCGCCCAGTCCGTCTTCCCCGTGCACCTCGGGCGAGAAGACCGCCGGCTGCCCGTTGCGCGGCCCGGCCGCTCCGACGGCGACGGGCACGTCGGCGTGGCCGGCCAGCTGCAGCACCTCGGAGGTGTTGCGGGCGCCCTGCGCGACATCGACGTTGCCCCACACGACGGTGCAGCCGACGAGGTCGATCTGATTCGAGAGCGCGGCGGTGAAGATGGCGAGGGCGTCGTCGATCCCGGTGTCGACGTCGAGCAGCACGGTGGTCACCCCAAGAGCCTAGGCCGGGGCGTGGCGCCGACGGGCACGGGCGCGGAGGGCGACACTGGAAGCATGCTCGGCGACCCCGACGTGCCCCAGCGCGATGGCCTGCGGCTGCGCGCGGCGTGGGCGGATGCGCTCGGCACGTCGCCGTCGGCGCTCGAGGGCACGGGTGTGACGCGCGTCGAGCGGGCCGACCTCGACGCCGTCGTGATCGTGCGGCTGGGAGCGGCGACGGTCGTCGCGGCGCCGCCGAGCGCACGGACCGCGCTCGCGGCACTCCCGCCCGCCGCGCTGCACGATGCGGACGCGGTCGCCGCCGCGCTGCCGGGCTCGCGGGCCGTCGGGACGGCGCACCTGCTGTT
>DASSWM010000013.1:0-2390 GCA_035704865.1 Agrococcus sp. | reverse complement strand
CCAACGCGCTCGCCGACGCGCAGGAAGCGCACACGCGCGCGAACCACGACCTGCTCCAGTCTGAGGAGGCCGCGAACGCCGCGCTCTCGCGCACCCGCTATGCGCTCTACGACGTGTCGCAAGCGATGCAGGCCGTGGGTATCGCGGGCATCGCCGTCACGGCCGCGATCGCAGGCTCCGCCGTCGCCTACGAGGCCGAGTTCGCGAACGTCCGCCGCACCGTCGGCGTGACCGGCGAGGCCGCCGACGACCTCTACGACTCGATGATCCGCATGTCGACGACGATCCCCACGTCGTTCGCCGACCTCGGGCAGATCGGCACGCTCGCCGGCCAGCTCGGCGTCGCCGAGGGGCGGGTCGCGTCGTTCACGCGCACGACGGCGCAGTTCTCCGCCACGACGGACGTGACCGTCGACGCCGCCGCGACCGCGTTCGGCCGCCTCGACACACTGCTCGCCGACGTGCAGGGCCAGTACGACCGGCTCGGCTCGTCGATCCTCAACGTCGGCATCAACTCGGTCGCCACCGAGTCGGAGATCGTCGCGATCTCGAACCAGATCGCGGCTGCCGCCCAGCAGTCGAACCTGGCTGCGAGCGAGGTTGTCGGCCTGTCCGCCGCGCTCGCGTCGCTCGGTGTGCGCCCGGAGGCCGCGCGCGGCTCGATCCTGCGCGTGTTCAGCAACATCAACACCGCCATCTCGGAGGGCGGCGAGGCGCTGGAGGAGTACGGCCGACTCGCGGGCATGTCCGCCGAGCAGTTCCGGCAGGGTTGGTCGAGCGACTTCACGGGCACCTTCACCGCCTGGCTGGAGGGCGTGCAGTCGAGCGGCAAGGGCGCGGAGCAGACGCTCCGCGATCTCGGCATCACCGCCGTCCGCGACCTCAACGCCCTGCTCCGCCTGGCGCAGAACGGCGACGTGCTGCGCGAGTCGCTCGACCTCGCCGCCGAGGGCTTCGACAACACGAGCATCCTGGCCGAGAACTTCGGCGTCATCTCGACGACGAACGCGGCGAAGATCCAGATCCTCGGCAACGGGCTGCTCGGCTTCTTCGCGACGCTCGGGCAGGGCACCTCCGGGCCGCTGTCCGACTTCCTCGACAAGCTGATCGACGTGACGCAGACCCTCATTCGGTTCGCCGACAACCCCTACGTCCAGACCGCCGGCCTCATCGTCACCGCGACGGCCGCGATCGTCGGCATCCTCGGCATCGTCGGCGGCCTCGTGCTGCGTGGTGTCGGCTCGTGGATCGCGCTGCGGCAGGCGATCGGCTCCACCACCGCGCAGACATGGCTCGCCGCCGGCGGCTTCCGTGCGATGGCCGCCCAGATGATCGGCGCCGAGGGGGCCGCGCGCGGCTTCGGTGCAGCGCTCAAGGCGACCGGCCTCGGCCTGCTCATCACCGGCGGCCTGTGGCTGCTCGGCGAGGCGGTCGGCGCGATCGCCTCCGAGATGCGCACCGGCAAGCAGGTCGCCGAGGACTACTTCGGCACCATCGACGGCCTGACCGCCGCGATGGTCGCCGACGACCCCACGATCGTCGCCAGTGCCATCCGCAAGCAGGGCAGCGCCGCGCGAGAGGCAGCGGTCGGCTTCGACGAGATGGTGCTCTCGATCGCCGCGCAGCGCGCCGAGACGGAGCGCATGCAGGCCGCGATCGCCGCAGGCAACGAGGCGATCGCCTCACAGACGTTCACGATCGGCGAGAACACACGCGCCTGGATCGAGAACAGCCTGCTCCAGAGCGAGGCCTTCACGAGGATGTTCGAGAACGCCTCGCAGCTCCAGGCGCTCATGGGGACGACTTTCACCGGCGGCGGCGTCACGGTGACCCACGACGCCTTCTCGATGGAGACGATGATCCAGCGCGCCGCAGAGGGCGGCTCCGAGGCGGCCGTCGCCTACGTCGACGAGTGGTACGCGGGCCTCGCCCGTGCCTTCGAGCAGGGCGGCGCAGGCTCCGCCGACCTGGCGATCTTCGAGGCGCTCGGCGGCAATGAGGCGCTGACGCAGGTGCGGGAGATGGCGGAGGCCACGGGCGCTGCCGTCGAGGAGGGCCTCGCGATGAGCGCGGCCGGGGACGCCGCGGCCTACCTCACCGACCAGCTCCTCGGCACCGCGGACGCCGGGTACGAGATGGGCGAGGGCATGGACTACGCCGCCGCCTCGGCGTGGAACAGCAGCGACGCGATCAACCAGATCATCAGTGACGCCTACGGCGCCGACAACGCCGCGCGAGCGCTCGCCGACTCGGTGTTCAACCTCGGCGTTGAGTTCGCGAACAACGGCGCGCGCGCGGCCGTCTCCAGCGACGCGATGCAGCAGGTGATCCAGAACATCCTCACCTCCTCTGGCTCTGCGGGCCAGGCGGCCGCGAACCTCCATGGCTTC
>DASSWM010000012.1:0-3211 GCA_035704865.1 Agrococcus sp. | reverse complement strand
GGCCCGATCACACCGCATCCGGCGACGCCTCGCTCACGGTCGGCGAGGAGCGCCACGAGCAGCACCACCGGGAGCGGCTCGAGCGCCGTGAGCGCGCGCGGCGCGAGCGGGAGGCGCAGCGGCACCCGGAGGGGCTCGGCGAGCGGGGCGAGCCGGGCGAGGACGAGCCGGGCGGGCACGAGCGAAGCGAGGACGAGCCGCGCGGGGACGGGCGAGGCCCGGACGAGCCGCGCGGGGACGAGCCGGGCGGGGACGAGCCGAGGCGCTGACGGTCAGTCGGCGGCCGTCCGGTCGCCCGGCAGCACGGGCGGCCCGTCGAGGCGGCGGTAGCGCTGCAGCAGCACGCCCGCCCGGTAGGCGGTCGGCGGCTCGGCGAGCTCGAAGCGCGTCGCGACCGTGCCGTGCGGGAAGACCGTGCGGCCCTGCCCGAGCACGATCGGGCACACCCAGAGGTTGAGCTGGTCGACGAGGCCCTCGGCGAGCAGCTCCTGCAGCAGCTGGCCGCTGCCCCACGTCTGGATCTGCTCGTGCTGCTCGAGCATCTCGGGCACCTGCGCCGCGACATCCGTCACCTGCACGCTCGTCTCCCAGCTCAGCTCGGGCGTGCCGCGCGAGGCGACGTACTTCGGCACCCGGTCGAAGACGCGGCCGATCGTGCTCTGCTGCCCGGGCCAGTACTGCCGGAAGATGTCGTAGGTCGTGCGGCCGAGCAGCAGCGCGTCGGACGCCTCGACGTCGGCGTCGACCTGCGCGCTCGACTCGTCGTCCCAGTACGGCCACTGCCAGCCGGCGTACTCGAAGCCGCGGTCGGCCTCGGTGGCGCCGCCGTTGGCCTGGATCACGCCGTCGAGCGTGGTGTGCATGTTGACGTGCAGCTCGCCCATCGCAGCCTCCCTCGTGCGCGCGCGGCGGCGCCGGCGCGATCGTCGTCGCGGCCAGCCTGCTCCCGGGCGCGGCCGGCGGCAAGAGGCGACGTCAGCGGGCGCTCAGGCGGCGCCCGCCCCGCGGAGTTGCAGCGATCTGCGCTCATGCAGCTCGCGTGGCGACACGTCGCTGCAACTCTGCGCCGCCGGGGCGCGGCCAGCGGCGGTCAGGCGACGTTGGCGGCCGTGCAGGCGGCGCGGCTCGGCTCAGGCGGCGCCCGCTCGGCTCAGGCGACGCCGAGCGCGCGCGCGACGACGAGCAGCTGCACCTCGGTCGTGCCCTCGCCGATCTCGAGGATCTTCGAGTCGCGGTAGTGCCGCGCGACCGGGTACTCGTTCATGAAGCCGTTGCCGCCGAACACCTGCGTCGCGTCGCGCGCGTTGTCCATCGCCGCGTCGCTCGCGGTGACCTTGGCGATCGCCGCCTCGGTCTTGAAGGGCTTGCCGGCGTCGCGCAGCCGCGCCGCATGGTGCCACGCGAGGCGGGCGTTGTGGACACGCGCCTGCATGCGCGCGAGCAGGAACTGGATGCTCTGCCGCGACGCGAGCGGCTCGCCGAAGACGGTGCGCTTGCGCGCGTAGTCGACGGCCGCCTCGAGGCAGCCCTCGGCGGCGCCGGTCGAGAGCGCCGCGATCGCGATGCGTCCCTCGTCGAGGATGTGCAGGAACGCCGCGAAGCCGCGCCCGCGCTCCCCCAACAGGTTCGACGCCGGCACGCGCACGTCGTTGAAGGTGAGCGGATGCGTGTCGGAGGCGTGCCAGCCGACCTTGTCGTAGGCGGGCTCCACCGTGAAGCCGGGGGTGCCGGTGGGCACGATGATGGTGGAGATCTCCTTGCGGCCGTCCTGCTCGCCGGTGACCGCGGTGACGGTGACGAACTTCGTGATGGGCGTGCCGGAGTTGGTGATGAACTGCTTCGAGCCGTTGATGACCCACTCGTCGCCCTCGAGGCGCGCGGTCGTGCGCGTCGCGCCTGCGTCGGAGCCCGCCTCGGGCTCGGTGAGACCGAAGCCCGCGAGCGCCTCGCCCGCGAGCAGCGAGGGCAGCAGCTCGGCCTTCTGCTCGTCGGAGCCGAAGCGGAACACCGGCATGGCGCCGAGGCTCACGCCCGCCTCGAGCGTGATGGCGATCGACTGGTCGACACGCGCGAGCGCCTCGATCGCGAGGCACAGCATGAAGTAGTCGCCGCCCTGGCCGCCGTGCTCCTCGGGGAAGGGGATGCCGAACAGCCCGAGCTCGCCCATCTGCGCCACGACGTCCATCGGCAGCGTCTTCGTGCGGTCGGCCTCGTAGGAGACCGGTGCGACCACCTTGTCCGCGAAGTCGCGGACGGCTGCGGCGAGGTCGAGCTCGTCGTCGCTGAGGGCGTAGGTGGACAGGTCGATCGTCATCTCATCTCCCGTTGTTCGGTGGGACCGCGGTCGATGCGCGTCGACGCCGGGATCCGATCGGGATCCTGACGGCCTCGCTCCGCGCTGAGCAGTCGCCTGCACTCTACGGCAGAGTGGATGCGCGCGGGCGCGATCCCTACCGCACGGCGGGCACCCGGCGCGCGCGGGTGTACTGCTCGGGCCAGACCGACGCGGGCGCGCCGGACGCGGACCCGGCGGATGCGTCGGCACGGCCGTCGGCGGACCGGTCGCCGTCGAGCACGGCCTCGGCCTCGAGCGCCCAGTGGGGGTTGCGCAGCCAGGGGCGGCCGAGCATGACCGCATCGGCGTCGCCGTCGGCGAGCACCTGCTCCGCGAGCTCCGGCTCGTCGATGAGCCCCACGGCGTTGAGGCGCGCGCCCGTCGCCCGTCGCACGTCGCGCGCGAACGGCACCTGGTAGCCGGGCTCGAGCGGGATGGACTGGCGCGGGTCGAGGCCGCCGGAGGAGATGTCGAACCAGTCCGCGCCCGCGGCCATCGCGACGCGCACGTGCTCGATCGTCATCGCGGTGTCGATGCCGCCCTCGACCCAGTCGGAGGCGCTCAGCCGCACCATGACGGCGGCGTGCGGCGCCGCGGCGCGCACGGCGGCGACCACCTGGCGCAGCAGCTCGGTGCGCAGGCCGCTCGCGTCGGCGCCCCACTCGTCGGCGCCCCACTCATCCGTGCGCTGGTTCGACAGCGGCGAGAGGAACTGGTGCAGCAGGTAGCCGTGCGCGGCGTGGATCTCGACGGCGGCGAAGCCGGCGGCAACGGCGCGACGGGCTGCCGCGGCGAACGCCTCCGGCAGCTGCGCGACCTCCGCCATCGTCAGCGCACGAGGCGCGTCGAAGCGGCCGAACGCATCCGCCCCCGCAC
>DASSWM010000011.1:0-4114 GCA_035704865.1 Agrococcus sp. | reverse complement strand
GCCGCGCGCCTTCACGAAGCAGAAGATCCACAGGCCGATGAGCACCGCGGCGACGACACCCCACACGGGCTCGACGAGCGCGAGCGCGGCGATCGCGACCTGCGCCGCGAGGCTCACGAGCCAGCCCCACGCGTGGCGCAGCAGCGGCATGGTCGCGATGAGCAGCACGCCGACGGCGACGAACGCGACCGGCGCGGGCCAGTCGCGCGTGACGCCCCAGACGGCGAGCGCGCCGAACGCGATGCCGGCGGCCTGCAGCCCGTGCACGATGCGCAGCAGCGCCTCCATCGCGCCGCGCGCCGGGCGCTGCCGGCGCGAGCGCGCGGGCGCGGCGTCGGCGCCGCGCTCGGCACCCGCATCGCGCCCCGCGGCCGTCCCGTCAGCACCGCGCTCGGCACCCGGCTCGCGCCCCGCATCCGTCCCGTCGGCGCCGCGATCCTGCTCGCTCACTGCTCCTCCCCCAGCTCGGCGTCCAGCTCGGGCGCGTCCAGCTGCACGGTCGCGGCCTGGCGGCGCGCGTCCGGCCGCTGCAGCCAGCCGGACTCGCGCGCGTGGCCGATGACGTCGCCCAGCAGCGTGATCGAGCCGGTGACGACGACGGCGCCCGCGCGGTCGGCGGCCGACTCGCGCGCCGTCTCGACGGCGGTGCCGAGATCGGTCTCGACGAGCACGCGGTCGGCGCCGAGCACGGCGACCGCCTGCGCCGCGAGCTCGTCGGCGTCGAGCGCGCGCTCCGACGTCGACTGCGTCACGACCACCTCGTCGACCACGGGCTCGAGCTCGCGCAGCACGCCCGCGGCGTCCTTGCCGGCGAGCACGCCGAGCACGAGCGTGACGCGCTCGAGGCCGAAGTACTCCCCCAGCGCGGCCCGCAGCGCCGCGGCGCCGTGCGGATTGTGCGCGGCGTCGGCGATCACGAGCGGGTCGGCGCCGATGACGTCGAGCCTGCCGGGCGAGACGGCCGCGGCGAAGCCGTCGGCGAGCACCTCGGCCGTCATCGGCTGCGAGCCGCCGCCGAGGAACGCCTCGACCGCGACGAGCGCGAGCTCGGCGTTGCGGCCCTGGTGGGCGCCCAGCAGCGGCACGAGCTGGTCGATGTACTCGGCGGCGAGCCCCTTGACGGTGATGAGCTGCCCGCCGACGGCGACCGACTGCTCGGTGAGCGAGAAGTCGCGCCCGTCGAGCAGCAGCCGCGCGCCGACCTCGGCCGCGCGCGCCTCGAGCACGGCGACCGCCTCGGGGCTCTGCGCCGCGGAGACGACGATCGCGTCGGGCTTGATGATGCCGGCCTTCTCGCGCGCGATCGCCTCGATCGTCGTGCCGAGCCGGTTCATGTGGTCGAGCGCGATGGGCGTGATGACCGCGACGTCGCCGTCGGCGACGTTCGTGGAGTCCCACGTGCCGCCCATGCCGACCTCGAGCACCGCGACGTCGACCGGCGCATCCGCCATGATCGCGAAGGCGAGCACGGTGAACGCCTCGAAGAACGTCAGCCGGCGCTCGCCGGCCTCGGCGAGCTCGGCGTCGACGAGCTGCAGGAACGGCTCGATGTCCTCGTAGCCCTGCGCGAACGCCTCGTCGGTCACGGGCTCGCCGTCGATGAGGATGCGCTCGTTGACGCGCTCGAGGTGCGGGCTCGTGAGCACGCCGGTGCGCAGGCCGTGCGCGCGCAGCAGCGCGTCGGCGATGCGGGCCGTCGAGCCCTTGCCGTTCGTGCCCGTGATGTGGATGATGCGGAAGGCCCGCTGCGGATCGCCCAGCAGCTCGACCGCGCGACGGGTCGCCTCGATGCGCGGCTCGACGGCCTGCTCCCCCGCCCGCGCGAGCAGCGCCTGATAGGCGGCCTCGGCCGCATCCCGGTGCTCGAGCGATGCGAGGATGCGGTCGTCGACGTGGCCCTCCTCCGGCTCGGCCGGCTCGAATGCGTCGCTCATGCCTGTGCTCTCCGTCATGCCTGGGCCTTCTCGATCGTGATCGCGAGCGGCGAGCCGTCGCCGACGCGGTGCGCGGTGCGGCCGTCGGCGAGCTCGCCCATCGTGTCGTCGACGCGCTCGAGCGTGAGCTCGACCGCGAGCGTCTCGGCCATCACGAGCTCGCGGTTGGCCTCGAGCGCCGCGACGCCGTGGCCGTCCGAGCCCAGGGTGAGGCGGATGCGGTCGCTCACGTCGAGGCGGGCGTCCTTGCGCGCGGACTGCACGGCGCGCACGACGTCGCGCGCGAGCCCCTCGGCCTCGAGCTCGGGCGTCGTCGCGGTGTCGAGCACGACGAAGCCCCCGGCCGGCAGGAAGCCGACCGCAGCCGTCTCGTCGGCGACCTCGAGCGCGAGGTCGTACTCGCCCTCGACGAGCGCGATGCCGCCCGCGGTCACCGTCTCGGCGCCGCTGTCGTCGGTCTCGACCGCCCAGTCGCCGACGCGCGCGGCCTGGATGGCGCGCTGCACGTCCTTGCCCAGGCGCGGCCCGGCGGCGCGGGCGTTGACCTGCAGCCTGCGCGAGATGCCGTAGCGCTCGAGCGCGTCGTCGCCGGCGGGCTCGAGCACGACCTCGCGCACGTTGAGCTCGTCGCGCAGCACGCCCGTGAAGTCGGAGACGTCGACGGCGCCGACGACCGTGAGGGTCGGCAGCGGCAGGCGCACGCGCTTGCGCGCCTGCTTGCGCAGGGCGTTGCCGACCGAGGCGATCGCGCGCACGGCGTCCATCTGCGCGACGAGCTCCGGGTCGGCGGGCAGCGCGTCGTCGCCGGCATCGACATCCGGCCAGTCGGTCAGGTGCACCGAGCGCCCGCCCGTGAGCCCCTTCCAGACCTCCTCGGTCACGAGCGGCGAGAGCGGCGCGGCGATGCGCGTGAGCGTCTCGAGCACGGTGGAGAGCGTGTCGAACGCCTCCGAGCCGGATCCGTCGGGGGCCACGCCCTCCCAGAAGCGGTCGCGCGAGCGCCGCACGTACCAGTTGGTGAGCACGTCGAGGAACTCGCGTACCGCCCAGGTGGCACCCGTGGCGTCCAAGCGCTCCAGCGCATCCGTCACCGTCTGCACCGTCTCGCGCAGCTTCGCCAGGATGTAGCGGTCGAGCACGTCGGTGGACGCCGTCGAGCGCTTCGCCAGGTACGGGCGGCCGTCGACCGCGCGGTTGGCGTAGGTGGCGAAGAAGTACCACGTCGACCACAGCGGCAGGTGGAACTGCCGCAGCGCCTCGCGGATGCCCTCCTCCGAGACGACGAAGTTGCCGCCGCGCAGGATCGAGCCCTGCATGAGGTTCCAGCGCACGCCATCCGACCCGTACGTGTCGAACGACTCGTTGACGTCGGGGTAGTTGCGGCGCGACTTCGACGCCTTGAAGCCGTCGTCGCCGAGGATGATGCCGTGGCTGATGACGTTCTCGAACGCCGGCCGGCCGAACAGCGCGACCGACAGCACGTGCATGACGTAGAACCAGCCGCGCGTCTGCCCGATGTACTCGACGATGTAGTCGGCGGGGCTGTGCTCCTCGAACCACTGCTCGTTCTCGAACGGGTAGTGGAACTGCGCGAACGGCATCGAGCCGGAGTCGAACCACACGTCGAGCACGTCGGGGATGCGGCGCATCGTCGAGCGGCCGGTGGGGTCGTCGGGGTTGGGACGGGTGAGCTCGTCGACGTACGGGCGGTGCAGGTCGGGGTTGCCATCACGGTCACGCGGCAGCGTGCCGAAGTCCCGCTCGAGCTCCTCGAAGCTGCCGTAGACGTCGAGGCGGGGGTACGCCGGGTCGTCGCTCTTCCAGACCGGCACCGGGCTGCCCCAGAACCGGTTGCGGGTGATCGACCAGTCGCGGGCGTTCTCCAGCCACTTGCCGAACTGGCCGTGCTTGATGTGCTCGGGGACCCAGTGGATCTCCTCGTTGAGCTCGATCAGGCGATCCTTCACCGCGGTCACCTGGACGAACCACGACGAGACGCCCTTGTAGATCAGCGGCTCGCGGCAGCGCCAGCAGTGCGGGTAGGCGTGGTCGTAGCTCTCCCGGCGCAGCAGCACGGTGCCGTCGGTGACCGAGCCGGTGTCCCCGGAGCGTCGGGTCGCGGCCTTGAGGTGGTCGATGATCGCCAGGTTGGCGTCGAAGACCTGCAGGCCCACGTAGTC
>DASSWM010000010.1:0-10059 GCA_035704865.1 Agrococcus sp. | reverse complement strand
GACGTCGTGCAGCGGCGCGTACCGCTGCGGGTGCGTCACGCGCGAGTACGCGTCCTCCGGCGGGCCGTCCATGCCCCAGCGCCCGCCGAACGCGTGCTCGCGCCCCTCGCCGTCGCGCCAGCGCGCCGGCAGCTGCGGCATGCGGAACGAGGGGCGCGGGAGCATGCCGCCATCCTGGCACCCGCACGTCCCGGGCGGTCGCCCGGCCCGCCCCCACTACGGTTGGCCCTATGAGCATGCGCATGGGCGGTGGCGGCGGCCGCGTCGCGATGCGCGACGACCGCGCCCAGCGCGCCGTGAACGCATCCGCACCCCGAGTGCCGGACCTCGGCAAGCGCATCCTCGCCCTGTTCGCGCCCCACAAGCCGCAGATCATCCTCACGATCGTGCTCGTGCTCGTGGTCGCGACGATCGCCGTCTTCCCTCCGCTGCTCACCCAGCGCGTGTTCGACGAGGCGCTCTTCCCGCTCGACGGCAGCAGCGTCGACATGCAGCTGCTGTGGACGCTCGTAGGCATCATGGTGGCGCTGTGGGTCTCGTCGAGCCTGCTCGGCATCTGGCAGACGTGGATCACCTCGCGCGTCGGCAACCGCGTGATGGGGCAGCTGCGCACGAGCCTGTTCGACCAGCTGCAGCGCATGGAGCTCGCGTTCTTCACGCGCACGAAGACGGGCGTCATCCAGTCGCGGCTGCAGAACGACGTCGGCGGCGTCGCGAACGTGCTCTCGAACACCGTCTCGTCGGTCGTCGGCAACACCGTCACCGTCATCGCGAGCCTCGTGACGATGCTCATCCTGTCGTGGCAGCTGACGATCGTGGCGGTGCTGCTCACGCCGCTGCTCGTCATCCTGCAGCGCCGCGTCGGGCAGGTGCGCGCGCGCATCGCGACGCAGACGCAGGAGTCGCTGAGCGAGATGACCGCGATCACGCAGGAGTCGCTGTCGGTCTCCGGCATCCTGCTCGCGAAGGCGTTCGGGCGGCAGGCCGACGAGTCGCGCCGCTACCGCGACGAGAACGACCGGCAGATCGACCTGCAGGTGCGGCTGACGATGAGCGGGCAGACGTTCTTCGCGCTCGTGTCGATCTTCATCTCGGTGCTGCCCGCGATCGTCTACGTCATCGCGGGCCTGCTCATCACGAGCGGGGATGTCGGCGTCACGGCGGGCACGCTCGTTGCGTTCACGACGGTGCAGGCGCGGCTGCTCATGCCGCTCATGGGTCTGCTGCGGGTCTCGCTCGACCTGCAGACCTCCGCGGCGCTCTTCGCCCGCATCTTCGAGTACCTCGACCTCGTGCCGGCGATCGAGCCGCCCGCCGACCCGAAGCGGCTGCCGCGCGAACGGGCCGGCGAGGTGGAGTTCGACCGTGTCGAGTTCCACTACCCGGATGCACGCGAGGGCGAGCGCGCGACGCTCGACGGCGTCTCGTTCCGGCTCGAGCCGGGCACCTTCGCGGCCTTCGTCGGGCCCTCGGGCGCCGGCAAGACGACGATCGGCTACCTGCTGCCGCGGCTGCACGAGGCGACCGGTGGCGCGGTGCGGCTCGGCGGCGTCGACGTGCGCGAGCTCGATCCGGCCGACCTCACCGACCACATCGGCATCGTGAGCCAGGAGCCGTACCTGTTCCACGCATCCATCGCCGAGAACCTGCGCTACGCCAAGCCGGATGCGACGGACGAGGAGCTCGACCTGGCCACGACGGCCGCGAGCATCTACGACACGATCCACCGCTTCCCCGACGGCTACGACACGATCGTCGGCGAGCGCGGCTACCGCCTCTCGGGCGGCGAGAAGCAGCGCATCGCGATCGCGCGCGTGCTGCTGAAGGATCCCGAGGTGCTCGTGCTCGACGAGGCCACGAGCGCGCTCGACACCGTCTCCGAGCGCGTCGTCCAGGCGGCGCTCGACGAGGCCGCCCGCGGCCGCACGACGCTCGCGATCGCGCACCGGCTCTCGACCATCCGGCACGCCGACGTCATCTTCGTCATCGACGCGGGGCAGATCGTCGAGCAGGGCACGCACGACGAGCTGCTCGCGCGCGGCGGCACCTACGCGACGCTCTTCGCCCAGCAGTCGACGCCCTGACGCGCGGCGTCGGCGCCCTGGCCTAGCGTGGGGGTCGCCATGACGAACGAGACGATCGCCGCAGACGCCACCGCGGCCCTGCGCGGCCTCGTGGGCCGCGACGACACCGACTTCCGCGACGGGCAGCTCGACGCCGTCATGGCGCTCGTCGCCGATCGCGCGCGCGTGCTCGTCGTGCAGCGCACCGGCTGGGGCAAGTCGGCCGTCTACTTCGTCGCGACGGCGCTGCGCCGCGCGGCGGGTGCGGGCCCGACCGTCATCATCTCGCCGCTGCTCGCGCTCATGCGCGACCAGATCGCCGCGGCCGAGCGCGGCGGCATCCGCGCGGTCACGATGAACTCCGCGAACGCGCAGGAGTGGGACGACGTGCGGGCCGCGCTCGCGGCCGACGCCGTCGACGTGCTGCTCGTGAGCCCCGAGCGGCTCAACAACCCGCGCTTCCGCGAGCAGCAGCTGCCGGAGCTCGCGCGCCGCTGCGGCCTGCTCGTGGTCGACGAGGCGCACTGCGTCTCCGACTGGGGGCACGACTTCCGCCCCGACTACCGGCGCATCCGCGACCTGCTCGCCGAGCTGCCCGCCGACATCCCCGTGCTCGCGACGACGGCGACCGCGAACGCGCGAGTTGTGACGGATGTCGTCGAGCAGCTCGGTGCGGGCGGGCACGAGGTGCGCACGGTGCGCGGCGGGCTCGCGCGGGCATCGCTGCGGCTCGGGGTGCTCGAGCCGATGGCGCCCGAGCGGCGCCTGGGCTGGCTGCTCGCGCACCTCGACGACCTGCCCGGCAGCGGCATCGTCTACACGCTCACGGTCGCCGGCGCCGAGGAGGTCGCCGCGGCGCTCGCCGACGCCGGCCACCGCGTCGCCGCCTACACGGGGCGCACCGACGCGGCCGATCGCGAGCGGCTCGAGGCGCAGCTGCGTGACAACGACGTGAAGGCGCTCGTGGCGACCTCCGCGCTCGGCATGGGCTTCGACAAGCCCGACCTCGGCTTCGTCGTGCACCTGGGTGCGCCGCCGTCGCCCGTCGCCTACTACCAGCAGGTCGGGCGCGCCGGCCGTGCGACCGAGAGCGCCGACGTGCTGCTGCTGCCGGGCACCGAGGACGAGGACATCTGGCAGTACTTCGCCTCGGTCTCGATGCCGCGCGAGCAGCACGCCGCCGCGGTGCTGCGCGTGCTCGCGCAAGAGGGCCGCCCGATGTCGACCGCGCAGCTCGAGACGATCGTCGACGTGCGGCGCACGCGTCTCGAGCTGCTGCTCAAGGTGCTCGACGTCGATGGGGCCGTGCGGAGGGTGCAGGGCGGATGGGTCGGCACCGGTGAGGCGTGGAGCTACGACGCCGAGCGGTACGAGCGGGTGGCCCAGAGCCGGTCGCACGAGCAGCGGCTCATGCTCGACTACGAGCGCACGAGCGAGTGCCGCATGGCGTTCCTGCAGCGCACGCTCGACGACCCGAGCGCGGCGCCGTGCGGGCGCTGCGACTCGTGCGCCGGTCGCTGGTTCGCCGCCGAGGTCCCCGAGGACGCGGTCGGCGCAGCCCAGCAGCGGCTCGCTCGCGTCGGCGTGCCCATCGAGCCGCGGTCGCTGTGGCCCTCGGGCATGGGCAGGCTCGACGTGCCGGTGAGCGGCAGGATCGCGGCCGAGGAGCGGGTGGCGCCCGGTCGCGCGCTCGCGAGGTTCAGCGACCTCGGCTGGGGTCAGCGGCTGCGCGAGCTCCTGCGCGAGGACGCGCCGGCCTCGCCCGAGCTGCTGCGCGCGTGCGTCGGCGTGCTCGCCGACTGGGACTGGTCTGCCCGGCCCGCGGGCGTCGTGGCGATGCCGTCGCGGCGGCATCCCCAGCTCGTGCGGTCGGTGGCCGAAGGCCTGGCCGGGATCGGCCGGCTGCCCTTCCTCGGCGCCCTCGACCTCGTCGGCGACGGGCCGGCGGGGGAGCCAGGCGGCAACAGCGCGTTCCGGCTCGCCGCGGTGTGGCAGCAGTTCGCCGTCGGGCCCGAGCTCGCGTCGGCGCTGGTGACCGCGCAGGGCCCCGTCCTGCTCGTCGACGACCTCGTCAGCTCGCGCTGGACGCTCACCGTCGCGGGACGCGAGCTGCGGCTCGCCGGCGCCGCCGACGTGCTGCCGTTCGCGCTCGCGATCGACGGCTGAGCGTGGCGGCCCGTGCGGCCGCTCGGATTCGCGAGCCGCGCCTCGCGCTCACCCGGTCGTGCGCGCGTCGGCCTCGTCGGCATCCGTCACGTCGTCGGGGTCCGGCAGGTCGGCCGTCGCCTCGCGCCATCGCAGCTCGAGCTCGCCCATGTCGGCCGCGAAGTCGGCGTAGCGGCAGCCGAGCCCGTTCGGCTTGACGCGGATGCCCTCCTCGCGCCAGTGGGGGAGCGCGCGCTCGAGCAGGTCGCCGGCGAAGTCGCCCGAGTGGTTCGTGACGCGCCACCACGGCAGGCCATCCGACCAGTGCCGCATGATCGAGCCCACTTGCCGCGGGCCGATCCCGCAGATGGCGGCGATCGCGCCGTACGAGGCCACGCGGCCGGCGGGGATCAGCTCGACGCAGCGCAGCACCCGCTCGATCACGAGCTCCCTGCGCGCATCCACGCGCCCATCCTGCCGCAGCCGCGGCCGGTAGGCTCGTGCGGCAGGCAGGAGGCCCCATGCGCTACGCAGAGTCGATCCTCGACACGATCGGCGACACCCCGCTCGTGCGGCTCACGAAGGTGACCGAGGGGATCGCCGCGACGGTGCTCGCGAAGGTCGAGTTCCTCAACCCCGGCGGCTCGGTGAAGGACCGCATCGCGCTCACGATGATCGAGGATGCCGAGGCCAAGGGGCTGCTCAAGCCCGGTGGCACGATCGTCGAGCCGACGAGCGGCAACACCGGCGTCGGGCTCGCGCTCGTCGCGCAGCAGAAGGGCTACCGCTGCGTCTTCGTCTGCCCCGACAAGGTCTCGGAGGACAAGCGGGCGACGCTGCGCGCCTACGGCGCCGAGGTCGTCGTCACGCCCACCTCCGTCGCGCCCGACAGCCCCGAGAGCTACTACGGCGTCGCGAATCGCCTGGTCGAGGAGATCGAGGGCGCCTACCAGCCCAACCAGTTCTTCAACCCGGCGGCGCCCGCCGCGCACGAGGCGAGCACCGGCCCCGAGATCTGGCGCGACACCGAGGGCCGCGTGACGCACTTCGTCGCCGGCGCCGGCACCGGCGGCACGATCACCGGCACCGGCCGCTACCTGCGCCGCGTCTCCGAGGCGGGTGCCGGCGAGCGCGTGCGCATCATCGCGGCCGACCCCGAGGGCTCGATCTACTCCGGCGGCACCGGCCGCCCCTACCTCGTCGAGGGCGTGGGGGAGGACATGTGGCCGGGCAACTACGACCCGAGCGTCGTCGACGAGGTGATCGCGGTCGACGATGCGGAGTCGTTCGCCATGACCCGCCGCCTCGCCCGCGAGGAGGGGCTGCTCGTGGGGGGCTCGAGCGGCATGGCGGTCGTCGCGGCGCTGCGCGTCGCCAAGGACCTGCCCGCCGACGCCGTCGTCGTCGTGCTGCTGCCCGACTCCGGCCGCGGCTACCTGCAGAAGGTCTACTCCGACGCGTGGATGCGCGCCTACGGCTTCGCCGGTGCCGACAGCGGCACGACCGTGCGCGACGTGCTCACCGGCAAGGCATCGCCCGGCGCCGAACGGCCGATCCCGGCGCTCGTCCACGCGCACCCCACCGACACCGTGCACGACGCGATCGAGATCATGCGCGAGTACGGCGTCAGCCAGCTGCCCGTGCTCACCGCCGAGCCGCCCGTCGTGGTCGGCGAGGTCGCGGGCGCCGTCGACGAGCGCTCGCTGCTCGACGCCGTCTTCGCCGAGCGCGCGCTGCTCGCCGACCCGATCGCGAAGCACCTGGGCGACCGGCTGCCGCAGATCGGCGCGACGGAGTCGGTGGATGCGCTGCGCACGGCGCTGAAGGACGCCGACGCGCTGCTCGTGCTCGACGCCGCGAAGCCCGTCGGCGTCGTCACGCGCACCGACCTGCTCACGTTCCTCTCGAAGGAGGCATGACCATGACCGAGCCCAGCACCGGCGCGACCCCCACCGGCGCGACCGCCGCGGACGGCTTCGCCACTCGCGCGATCCACGACGGCCAGAGCTTCGACCCGCGCACCGGCGCCGTCATCCCGCCGATCTTCATGACGAGCACGTTCGTGCAGGACGGCGTGGGCGGCTTCCGCGACGGCTACGAGTACTCGCGCGGCGGCAACCCGAGCCGCGACGCCCTGCAGCAGCAGCTCGCGAGCCTCGAGGGCGGCACGCATGCCTTCGCGTTCGGCTCCGGGCTCGCCGCCGAGGACGCGCTGCTGCGCGCCGTCCTGCAGCCGGGCGACCACGTGCTCATGGGCAACGACGTCTACGGCGGCACGCACCGCCTCGTCTCGCAGGTGCACCAGAAGTGGGGGGTCGAGATCTCGACCGCCGACGCCTCCGACCTCGACGCCGTCAAGGCATCCGTTCGCCCCAACACCAAGATCCTGTGGGTCGAGACGCCCTCGAACCCGCTCATGAAGGTCGCCGACATCGCCGGCCTCGCCGAGATCGGGCACGCGGCCGGCGCGATCGTGGTCGCCGACAACACCTTCGCCACGCCCTACCTGCAGCAGCCGCTCGCGCTCGGCGCCGACGCGGTCATCCACTCGACGACGAAGTACATCGGCGGGCACTCCGACCTCGTCGGCGGCGCGGTGGTGACGGCGGATGCGTCGCTCGCCGAGAGCGTCGGGTTCCAGCAGTTCGCGGTGGGCGCCGTGAACAGCCCGTTCGACGCCTGGCTCACGAGCCGGTCGCTCAAGACGCTCGCCGTGCGCGTCGAGCGGCACTGCGCCAACGCGCAGGCGGTCGCGGAGTCGCTCGTCGGGCACCCGGCGATCACCGCCGTGCACTACCCGGGGCTGCCGGACCACCCGCAGCACGAGCTCGCGGGACGCCAGATGCGTGGCACGGGCGGGCCGCTGTTCGGCGGCATGGTCTCGTTCCAGCTCGCCGGCGGCGTGCCCGCGGTGCACGAGCTCGTGGGGCGCACGCGGCTGTTCCAGCTGGCGGAGTCGCTCGGCGGCATCGAGTCGCTCGTCTGCTACCCGTCGGAGATGACGCACGCGTCGGTGAAGGGCACCGAGCTCGCCGTGCCGGAGGACCTGCTGCGGCTCTCGGTCGGCCTCGAGGACGCCGACGACCTGATCGCCGACCTGCGGCAGGCGCTCGACTCGCTCTGACCCGCCAACCGCTCGACTCACGCTGACCCGCCGGGCGCGGCACGCACAACGCAAGCCCGCGCGGCCGGCCTCGCGGCGATCGGGGCCGCCGAGGGCTCGCTGGGCGCTGGACTCGCTCGTGGGACTTGCGCTGTGCACGGCCCGTGCAGGCCGTCACGCGAGGATGAGCCGGCCGACGGCGCCGCGCACCGCGCGTGCGGCGGCCGCGGGCAGCGCCGCGTCGCTCACGAGCACGTCGAGCTCGTCGAGGGCGGCGAAGGTCGCGAGCGCCTGCGCGCCCCACTTCGAGGCGTCGACGAGCGCGACGGTCTGGCGCGCGACGGCCATGAGCGCGCGGTTGGTCTCCGCCTCGGCGAGGTTGGGCGCCGTGCAGCCGCGCTCGGCGTCGATGCCGTGCGCGCCGAGGAACAGCAGATCGAGGCCGATGGATGCGGCGGTGCGGTTGGCGACGGGCCCCACGAGGGCGTCGGAGCGGGTGCGCTCGCCGCCGGTGAGCACCACGCCGTCGCGGTCGGGCAGCGCGAGCGCGACGGCGATCGAGTTCGTCACGATCGTGACGCCGGGCAGGTCTGCGACGTGCCGGGCGAGCTCGAGCGCGGTCGTCCCTGCGCCGATGCCGATCGCCGACCCCGGGCGCACGAGCGCGGCGGCGGCCGTGGCGATGCGCTGCTTCTCGGCGCGGTGCAGCGCGGCCTTCGCCGTCGGCGGCGGCTCGTCGGTGAGCGGCGGGCGCACGATCCGCACGCCGCCGCGCACGCGCTCGACCAACCCCGCCGCGACGAGCGCGTCGGCGTCGCGGCGCACCGTCATCGGGGAGACGGCGAGCGCCCGCGCCAGGTCGGCGACGCGGGCCGCGCCGGCCTGCCGCAGGTGGCGGAGGATGCGCTCGCGCCGCTCGACGTCGAGCAGCCCCGCCTCGAGCAGTGCAGCCGCAGGCGGCCCCGTCTCGAGCGTCGCCGCCGCGCGCGGCCCCTCGAGCACCGCGGGCGCTGTGCGTTCAGGGACCATGCGAACACTTTCGCACAGGAGCGCGCATGAGCGCACGTGGTGCGGCATGATCGGAGGGTGACCGCCATCCGCCAGACCTCCACGCGCCTCGCGGACGGCCGCGAGCTCATCTACTTCGACGACGCCGGCACGCCCGAGCGCGAGCGCCGTGCCGACGAGCGCGCGCTCGACGCGCGGCCGGCGACGCCGTCCATGCGCTACGACGCGCTGAGCGCCGAGTGGGTGACGGTCGCGACCGCCCGGCAGGGCCGCGTGCACCTGCCGCCGGCCGAGTTCGACCCGCTCGCCCCGCAGTCGCCCGGCAACCCGAGCGAGGTGCCCGACGACTACGACGTGGCCGTGTTCGAGAACCGCTCGCCGTCGTTCGGCCCCGACACCGCCGACGAGCTGCCCGAGCCGTCCGTGCCGGCGCCCCACGCGACCGGCGCGGCCGCGCCAGTCGCGACCGGCCACGCGGCCTCCCGCATCGCCATCGATGCCGCCCGTCCCGCGGTCGGCCGCTGCGAGGTCGTCTGCTTCAGCCCCGACCACGCCGGCTCCTTCGGCACGCAGTCGACGCTGCGCGCCCGCACCGTCGTCGAGGCGTGGGCCGAGCGCACCCGCGCGCTCTCCGCCGTGCCGGGCGTCGCCCACGTGTTCCCCTTCGAGAACCGCGGCGTCGAGATCGGCGTCACGCTGCACCACCCGCACGGCCAGATCTACGGCTACCCGACCGTGCCCCAGCGCATCCGCCGCATCGCGCAGTCGGTCGACGAGTACGGGCCCGGCCTCTTCGCCGACGTGCTCGACAGCGAGCGGCAGGGGCCGCGCGTGCTCATCGCCGGCGAGCACTTCACCGCCTTCGTGCCGTTCGCGGCGCGCTGGCCCGTCGAGGTGCAGCTCATGGCGCACCGGCAGGTGCCCGACCTCGCCGCGACGAGCGACGCCGAGCGCGACGAGCTCGCGACCCTCACGCTGCGCATCGCGCGCGGCCTCGACGCGCTCTACGACGCGCCGCTGCCCTACATGGCCGGCTGGATCCAGGCGCCGGTCCACGCGCACCGCGACGACGTGCGGCTCACGTGGCAGGTCTCGAGCCCGCGCCGCGCGGCCGACCGGCTGAAGTTCCTCGCCGGCAGCGAGTCGCTCATGGGCGCGTGGGTCGCCGACATCGCGCCCGAGGACGGCGCCGCGCGCCTGCGCGACGCGATCGCGAAGGCCGACGAGACGCATCCGGTCGAGCCCCTCGTCAGCGCCGGCAGCGGGGCGGCCGCCGGTGCGTGAGGCGTTCGCGGCGCGCTTCGGCGCCGATCCCGACGGCGTCTGGTCGGCGCCGGGCCGCGTCAACCTGATCGGCGAGCACACCGACTACAACGGCGGCCTCGCGCTGCCGTTCGGCATCGACCGCCGCACCCGCATCGCCGTGCGACAGCGCGACGACGATCGCCTCCGCATCGCGACCGACTTCGTCGACGAGTCTGGCAGCGCCATCGTCGAGTCGAGCCTCGGCACCGCGCACGCGTCCGCCGGCTGGGGCCGCTACGTGCTCGGCGCGGCGCACGTCCTGCGGCGCGAGCTCGTCGTCGCAGGCAGCGGGTTCGAGGCGCTCGTCTCGAGCGCCGTGCCGGTGGGCGTGGGGGTCTCCTCGTCGGCGGCGCTCGAGTCGGCGACGATCGTCGCGCTCGACGAGCTCTGGGGGCTCGGGCTCGACCGGCGCGAGATGGTGCGGCTGGGGCAGCT
>DASSWM010000009.1:0-7961 GCA_035704865.1 Agrococcus sp. | reverse complement strand
CGGCTGCGGCGGCGCGCGCTCAGCGGACGCGCGACCCGGACCGCGCCGCCCACACCGCGAGCACGCCGAGCTGCGCGAGCCCCGCGGCGACCGCGCCGGTTTCGCCCCACGGAGCGCCGACGATGAGCGCGAGCACCACGCCGACCGCGCCGATGCCGGCCACGACGAGGCCGAGCCGGGTGAGCATCCGCTCTCGGAACGCCCACGCGAAGGGCAGGAAGTGCGCGCCGACGCACACGGCGATCCACGAGCCGCCCGCGTGCTCGGCGCCCGCGGCCGCCAGCAGCGCGCGGCCGGCGGCGATGGCCGCGAGCATCGCGGCGACCGAGAGCAGGTAGACGAGCCAGGCGGCGCGCCGCGGTGCCGCGGGCGCCCCGAGCGCGAGCGGTGCGAAGAACAGCCGCCAGGCGCAGAAGGCCGCGAGCGCCGAGGCCACGATGCGCAGCGCCAGGAGCCACGGCTCTGCGAGCGCGCCGTCGCCGTAGGACCACGCGAAGACGAGCCCGCCGACGATCGCGATCGACGAGCCGATGCGGCGCGGGTCGGCCCAGTGGCGACCCTCGCGCATCGCCGTGCGCTGCGCCGCGGGCATGCGCTGCACCCACGCCGGCTCGGCGCTCGCCCGCTGCCGCACGTGCGCTGCGGCGTCGTCGCGCGTCACGTCGATCGCGCGCCCGTCATGGCGCGAGCGCGCCGACGGCCGCCTTGAACTCCCGCACGAGCATGTCGAGGTCGGCCTCTTCGATGACGATCGGCGGCGCGAGGCGCACGGTCTGGCCGTGCGTGTCCTTCGCGAGGATGCCGGCCTCGAGCAGCCGCATGCACACGTCGCGCGCCGTGCCGATCGTGGGATCGATGTCGATGCCAGCCCACAGCCCCGCACCGCGCACCGCGGTGACGCCGTGGCCGATGAGCTCCGCGAGGCCCGCGTGCAGGCGCTCGCCCAGAGCGCGGGCGCGAGCCTGCATCTCACCCTCCTCGAGCATCCGCACGACCTCGAGTCCGACGGCCGCGGCGAGCGGATTGCCGCCGAACGTCGATCCGTGCGAGCCGGGCGTGAGCACGCCCAGCACGTCGCTGTTCGCGACGACGGCCGAGACCGGCACGACGCCGCCGCCGAGCGCCTTGCCCAGCAGGTACATGTCGGGCACGACGCCCTCGTTGTCGCACTGGAACGTCGCGCCCGTGCGGCCCAGGCCCGACTGGATCTCGTCGGCGATGAAGAGCACCTGCTCGCGCTCGGTGATGTCGCGCACCGCCTGCAGGTAGCCGGCCGGCGGCACGTTGATGCCCGCCTCGCCCTGGATCGGCTCGAGCAGCACCGCCGCGGTGTTCGGCCCGATCGCGGCCTCGAGCGCCGCGGCGTCGCCGAACGGCACGCGCACGAAGCCTGGCGTGAAGGGCGCGTAGCCCGTCGTCGCATCCGGGTCGTCCGAGAAGGAGACGATTGTCGTCGTGCGGCCGTGGAAGTTGCCCTCCATCACGATGATCTCGGCCTGCCCGGCCGCGACGCCCTTCACGTCGTAGGCCCAGCGCCGGGCGACCTTGATCGCCGACTCGACGGCCTCGGCGCCCGTGTTCATCGGCAGCACCATGTCCTTCTTCGCGAGCCGCGCGAGCGCCTCCACGAAGGGCCCGAGCGCGGCCGAGTGGAACGCGCGGCTCGTGAGCGTCACGCGGTCGAGCTGTGCGTGCGCGGCGTCGACGAGGCGGCGGTTGCCGTGCCCGAAGTTCACCGCCGAGTAGGCGGCGAGGCAGTCGAGGTAGCGGCGGCCGTCGACGTCGGTGACCCACGCGCCCTCGGCGTGCTCCACGACGACCGGCAGCGGGTGGTAGTTGTGCGCCGCGTGCGCCTCGACGCGGTCGATCTCGCGCTGGGTCGTGGGCGTCACGCCCGTGCCCGTGGACGCATCCGTCGTCTTCATGGTCATGGTCGCCTCCGTCGTGGTCGTCTCTGTCGCCGTGGTGCCTGCCGCCGTCGTCTCGGCCGTGGCCGTCTCGGTCGCGGTGCCGTGCGTCATCGGCGCAGCTCCAGCGTGCAGCACTTGATGCCGCCGCCGCCGAGCAGCAGCTCGCTCAGGTCGAGCCCGATGGTCTCGTAGCCGCGCTCGCGCAGCTGGCGCTCGAACCCGGTCGCGCGCTGGGCGATGACCATGGTGCGGCCGTCGCCGAACGAGTTGAGGCCCAACACGGATGCGTCGGCCTCGTCGACGAGGACGGCGTCGGGGTAGCGGCGCTCGAGCTCCGCCCTGCTGGCGTCGTCGAACGCGGCGGGCAGGTAGGCGATGTTCGACTCGTCGAGGATCGCCATCGCGGTGTCGAGGTGGTAGAAGCGCGGGTCGACCAGGCGCAGGCTCACGACCTCGCGGTCGAAGATGCGGCGCAGCTCGTCGTGCGACTCGAGGCTCGTGCGGAAGCCGTGGCCGGCGAGGATCGCGCCCTGCGAGAGCAGCATGTCGCCCTCGCCCTCGTTGACGTGCTCGGGCTCGTGCACCTCGAAGCCGTTGGCGGCGAACCATGCCATGTAGGCCGGGCCCTCGGGCATGCGCTGCTCGTACGTGAACTTCGCGCCGTAGGCCTTGCCGTCGAGCGTGAAGCCGCCGTTCGCGGCGTAGACCATGTCGTCGAGGCCCGCGACGGGATCGATGAGGTGCACGTCGTAGCCGAGGCTCGCGTAGGCGTCGTGCAGCGTCTGCCACTGGGCGAGCGCGAGCTCGGTGCTCGTGGGCTTCGTCGGGTCCATCCAGGGGTTGATGGCGTAGCTCACGGTGAAGTGCTCGGGGCGGCACATCAGCACCGTCTTGTGCACGGGGGTGCGGGTCGACGCTGTCGCGTGCGCGGTGCTGGCCATGGTCTCAGTCTGGGCCGTGGTCTCGGGGCGCGCGGCGGTCGTCTCTTGCTGCATGCTTCGATGGTCGCAACGAATCGACGCAATTGCGCGGGCGGCAGCGCACGTTTCTTGCCTATCGGCGGTATCGGCCGTAGTTTCGTGCATATGGACCGCATCGACCACGGGATCATCGATCAGCTGCGACTCAACGCTCGGGCGGGCTACGCCGACATCGGCGCGGAGGTCGGCCTCTCGGCCTCGGCGGTGAAGCGGCGCATCGACCGGCTCGTCGCCGACGGCGTGATCCGCGGCTTCACAGTGCAGATCGACCCCAAGGTCGAGGGCCTCGCGACCGAGGCGTACGTCGAGCTCTTCTGCCGCGGCACCGTCTCCCCCGCCGACCTCAAGCGCATGCTCGCGGGCGTGCCGGAGGTCGTCGAGGCGAGCACCGTGACCGGCAAGGCCGACGCGATCGTCATGATGCGCGCGCGCGACGTGATCGCCTTCGAGGAGGCGCTCGAGAAGGTGCGCGCCGCCGCGAGCGTCGACCACACGACCTCGGCGATCCTGCTCTCGAAGCTCATCAGCCGCAACGCGGGGTAGCGCGCGAGGCGCGAGGCACGCGGCACTCCCGGCATCGGCGGCTGCCCCTCCACCGGCCCCGCGCCTACGCGTCGACGCGCTGCTTCCGCCGCACGTACAGCTGCTTGCGCACGATCGCGACCGTCTCGCCGCCGCGGTCGGTGATGTGCGTCTCGACCCAGCGCAGCACCTTCTGCCCGCCCGACGTGGCCTCGCGCAGCTCCTCGAGCAGCGCATCCGTCACATGGAACTCCGCGCGCACGACCCCTCGCCCGGGCTTGACGAACCCGATCTCGGCCCGCTTGTCCCACACGAGGTAGTCGGGGCCGAGGTTGCGCAGCACCATGATCATCCAGAACGCGTCGGTCATCGAGAACAGCGAGCCGCCGAATTGCGTGCCCACGTAGTTGCGCGTGAGCGGGTGGAAGCCCAGCCGCACGCGCGCGTGCCGGAAGTCGGCCGACATCCGCTCGATGCGGATGCCCGCGAACCGGTACGGCGGCCACACGTTCATGACCGCCTTGAGCGTGCGGGCGTCGTGACTGATCTGGTGCCAGCTGGGGATGCGCATGCGGGCGACGCTAGCCCGGCCGCCCGGCGGGCGGCGCCACTCCTGTAGACGATGCACAGCGGATGCGTCGGCCTGCGTAGCGCGATCGTGTCCCGCGTGCGGTCGGCCGGCGCGCGAGCGAGCGGCACGGCGATCGTCCGGTGGCGCCGGCCCGCGCATAGCCTTGTGCCATGGGCGTCATCACGGTCTCGGCGATCTGCTTCGAGCGGGAGGACGGCACCGTCCTCACCGTGCGCAAGCGCGGCACGCACGCGTGGATGCTGCCGGGCGGCAAGCCGGAGCCGGGCGAGACCGCCGCGGAGTGCGCCGTGCGCGAGGTGCTCGAGGAGCTCGGCGTCGAGATCGGGATCGCGGCGCTCGAGCCCATGGGCGAGTTCGTCACGGCCGCCGCGAACGAGGCCGGCTTCGCGCTGCACGCGAGCGTGTTCCGCACGCGCGAGCCGATCGCGCCGGAGACGCGCGCCGAGATCGAGGCGATGCGCTGGATCGACCCGGCGGTCGGCATCGACGACGCCGCCGAGGCGCCGCTGAACCGCGAGCTGATCTTCCCGCGGCTGCTGGCCGAGCGCGCGGTGGAGCGCTAGCGCAGCGGGCGAGCATCGGGGCGCCGCAGGGGCGACCCCCGGATATGCGAAGGGGGCCCGACCATCACGGTCGGGCCCTCCTTGCAAAGTAGGACAGCACCGAAGCGCCGTGCATCGCCCCGTCCATGTAGCGGGACTCCCTCTGCATCCCTCCGCCGAAGCGTCGGAACCCTGTCAAAAGCCCGATTCCCCTTGCGGGGCCCCAGCCGGGCTGTGCACTCAAACTACGCTCGCCACCCTTGGTGCGTCGATGGGGAGAACTACCCATCCGCTGTGTGTTTCTGTACCCCGAACCGTGTGCGGACGCATCCGCTCGGCCGCAGCCGGGCGGCTTCCGTAGGCGCGGGTGGGCGCGGGTGGGCGCGGGCGGCAGGCGAACTCGGGCGCAGATGCGGACTCGGGCGCGCAGGCGGCCCGGACCAGCAGGCGGCGAGCCCGGCGGGGCTCAGACGGTGTGGCGGGGCGAGCGCCAGGCGAGCATCCAGTCGGCCGCGATCTCGGCCGCGAGCGACGGCGTGAGGTTGAGGATGCCGTTGCGCGCGGCGACGAGCAGCGGGCTGCGCATGCGCGTGGCGCTGCGCGCGAGCCGCTGCGACAGCCGCTGGAACCTGTGCGTGCGCTCGATGCGCTCGCGGTCGTACTCGGTGAGCGCCTGCTCGAGCGAGTGGTCCTCGAGCAGGATGCCGAGCGTCGCGGCATCCTCGAAGGCCGTGTTGCCGCCCTGCCCGAGCGTCGGCAGCATCGCGTGCGCGGCGTCGCCGACGAGCACGACGCCGGGCCGGTGGTACGAGCGCAGCTTCGTCGCGAGCGACCACAGGTCGCGCCGCACGATGCCGGCCTGCGACGTCGCCGCGATGTGGTCGCGCACCTCGGGCGCCCAGTCGTCGAACTGCGCGAGCGCCGCCGCGATCTCGTCGTCGGCGCGGCCGCCCATGCGCGCGAGCGCCATGCCCCACCAGTAGACGCGGCCGCCGTCGATGGGCTCCATGCCGAACTCTGCGCCGCGGCCCAGGTACTGCCGCGTGCCGCCGGGCGAGTCCGCCTCCGCCTGCACCACGCCGAACCAGGTGGTCGCGCCCGAGTAGTCGGTGCGCGCCTTCGGCCACAGCGCCGCTCGCACGGCCGAGTCGATGCCGTCGGCGCCCACGATCAGGTCGGCCTCGATCGTCTCGAAGCGCGCGTCGCGCAGCGCGCGCACCTGCGCCTTGGCGGCGCGCGCCTCCGCACGCCGGTCGAGCGGCTCGTCGCCGGGCTCGAGGAGGCGGTGGATGCGTCGGCCCAGCTTGGTCCCGCGCGCCCGGTCCCTGCGCCGCTCGCGCTCGCTGCGGGCGTCGGTCGAGTCGGGGTCGGCGGCACCGTGCTCGATCGTGACGGACGCGCGGCGGCCGTCGGACGCATCCGTCGCCGACACCACGCGCATGCCCGTCTCGACCTCGCGGTCGCCGCGCAGCAGCTCGAGCAGCGTCGCGCGGTGGATCGCGTGCACGGCGCTCGAGTCGGCGTGGAAGTCGTCCTGCAGCGGCGTGCCCTGATCGGTGAAGACGCCCTCGGGCAGCTGGCGCACGGCGCGCTCGCGCACCGCGTCGCCGACGCCGAGCTCGTCGAGCGCGGCCATGCCGTTGGCGGTGAGGGATATGCCGGCGCCGAACGTGCGCACCTCGGGCGCGGCCTCGAGCACCCGCACCTGCCAGCCGGCGGCCTCGAGGCCGCGAGCGGCGGCGAGCCCGCCGAGTCCTGCTCCGACGATGATGGCGGTCTGCGTCATGCCACCGAGGCTAACGCCGGCGCCTGTGCTGGGCCACCGGCGGTCAGTCGGCGTCGGGCGCGTCCGCCTCGCCCGCCCGCTGCGAGACCCGTCGATCCCACACGAGCCACTTGTCGTCGATCGCCTGCTCGATGTCCACCCCCGTGGCCTCAGCCAGCGCGAGCAGCATGCCCACCGCATCCGCCAGCTCGAGCGCGTAGCGGCGGTCGATCTCCTCGGGGCTGTGCCCCTTGTCGCGCTGCCTGCCGGTCTTGGCGAGGTAGGCCTGCACGAGCTCGCCGACCTCCTCCTGCAGCTTCAGCACGAGCCAGTCGCTGTCGCGCTCGAAGCCGTAGATCTCGGCGTAGCGGCGCGAGATGGCATCGATCTGCTGGGCGGTGGCGCGGAGCTCCATGCCGCCCATGCTGGCACGCGGGCGTAGATTCAGAGCCATGGATCACGCCTTCGACGACCTCCTCGCGCACAACCGCTCCTACGCCGACGCGTTCGACATGCAGGGCTTCGACGGCGTCGCCAAGCGCGGCGTCGCGATGGTCACGTGCATGGACTCGCGGCTCGACCCCCTCGGCATGGTCGGGCTCGTGCCCGGCGACGCGAAGATCCTGCGCAACCCGGGCGGCCGCGCCACCGAGCGCACGCTCGTCGCGCTCGTGCTGAGCGTGCACCTGCTGAACGTCGACCGCGTGCTGCTGGTGCAGCACACGCGCTGCGCGATGGCCTCGAAGTCGGAGCGCGAGCTCCTCGCCGAGATCAGCGAGTCCGCAGGCACCGACGCCGCCTGGCTCGACCTCGGGGCGATCGAGCACCAGGAGCTGGCCATCGTCGAGGACGTGCACCGCGTGCGCTCGCATCCGCTGATCGGCGATCGCGCGCAGGTCGGCGGCTTCCTCTACGACGTCGACACGGGGCTCATGCGCCAGGTGGCCTGACCAATCCTCGCGGCGGCGCGGAGCCCGCGCATCCGCCCCGCCTATGGCGCCGGGCGATGCGACAACGGCAGGATGGGGCCATGACGAGCCCGTTCGAGCAGGTGCCTCTCGCCGACCTCCAGCAGCGCACGAGCATCAAGTGGCGCTTCTTCGAGCCCGATGTGCTGCCGATGTGGGTGGCCGAGATGGATGTGCTGCCGGCCGAGGCCGTCACGCGCGCCGTGCACGACGCGATGCTGCGCGGCGACACGGGCTACCCGGCAGGCACCGCCTACGCCGAGGCGTTCGCGCGGTTCGCCGAGGACCGCTGGGGCGCGAGCCTCGAGGTGCCGCGCACCGTGCTGGTGAGCGACGTGATGATGGGCGTGTTCGAGCTCATCCGGCTGCTGACGCCGCCGAGCGGCCGCGTGATCGTCACGAGCCCGGTGTACCCGCCGTTCCACGCCTACTCGGTGCACGCCGAGCGGCGGGTCGTCGAGGCGCCGCTCGGCGCTGACCTGCGGCTCGACCTCGCGGCGATCGACGAGGCGATGGCCGCGTCGGCCGACGCGGGCGCGGTGCTGCTGCTGTGCAACCCGCACAATCCGACCGGCACCGTGCACACGCGCGCCGAGCTCGAGGCGCTCGCCCAGCTCGCCGCCCGGCACGGCGTGCGCGTGATCAGCGACGAGGTGCACGCGCCGCTCGTCTTCGACGCCGA
>DASSWM010000008.1:0-3321 GCA_035704865.1 Agrococcus sp. | reverse complement strand
CATCGGCACGATCCGCTCCCGCACGCACCACTACCCGTTCCGCCTCATCGCGCCCGCGCCGATGCTCGAGTACGTGCAGCAGCTGTGCGCCGAGGAGGGCGTCGAGGTCGACCCCGGCGTGCTGCCGCTCGTCGTGCGCGCGGGCGGCGGCTCTGCGCGCGACACGCTCAGCCTGCTCGATCAGCTCATCGCCGGCTCCGAGTCGCGCGTGACGTACGAGAGCGCGGTCGCCCTGCTCGGCTTCACGCATGGCGAGCTGCTCGACGCGATCATCGGTGCGCTGTCGGCGACGGATGCGTCAGGCCTGTTCGCGTCGATCGATCGCGTCGTGCAGTCGGGCCAGGACCCGCGCCGCTTCGTCGAGGACCTGCTCGAGCGGCTCCGCGACCTCATCGTGGCGCACGCCGCGAGCGATCCCGCCGCGATCCTGCACGGGGTGCCGGAGGACGAGCTGCGCACGCTCGTCGAGCAGGCGAGCGGCTTCGGCGGCGCCGAGCTCTCGCGCGCGGCCGACATCGTCGCGAAGGCGCTCACCGACATGGCCGGCGCCACGAGCCCGCGCCTGCACCTCGAGCTCATGGCGGCGCGCCTGCTCGTGCCCGAGACGGGCGAGCCGGAGGTCGGCACGCTCGCGCGCGTCGAGCGGCTCGAGCAGCGGCTCGACGGCGGCGCCCCCGCTGCTGCGCCCGCGCAGCCCGCCACTGCGCCTGCGCAGCCCGCCACTGCGCCTGCGCAGCCCACTCCTGCACCCGCGCAGCCCACCGCTGCGGCGGCTCAGCCCGCCACCGCGCCGGCGCAGCCCGCTGCCGCATCCGCGTCGGCACCGTCGTCAGCGGCCGTCGCACCGGTCGCCGCCGCGCCGGCGGCGCCCATCAGCTTCCAGCAGCTGCGCGACTCCTGGGACGAGGTGCTGCAGCAGCTCGCCGACGAGAGCCGCTCGGCCTGGATGGTCGCGACGGCCCTGACGCCGATCGAGCTGCGCGAGGGCGATGTGCTCGTGCTGGGATTCCAGTCGGATGCCGACGTGCAGCGGTTCCGCGAGTCGCAGGCGGGCAAGCCCAGCGTCGCCGACCTGCTGCGCACCGCGATCCACGGGCTGCTCGGCATCCAGGTGAAGTACGTGCCGCGCACGCGGCAGTCGTCGCAGCGCCCCTCGGCCGACCAGCCGCCCGCCGCGGGCGACGAGGTGCACCGAGCCGGCGGCGCCTCAGGGACGGCGTCCGCGCCGGCACCCGCCGAGGCACCCGCCGAGGCATCCGCCGCAGGCGCCCCCAGCGCATCCGCCGCAGGCAACCCCGGTGCATCCGCCGCTGGCGGCCGCAGCGCGTCCGCCCCGGCACCGACGCGCGCGCCCGCAGCGGGCGCCGCATCTGCGCCGACTCCCGCAGCCGGGGTCGCCGCGGCGACGCCTGCCGACGGACGCGCACGCCGAGAGGCGGCCGCGAAGCCCGCTCGCGGATCGGCGCGCGAGCGCTCGACGGTCGCTCCCGATGCCGGATCGGCGCGCGAGCCCGCGGCGGGCGGCGCAGCCACCGCACCCGCGACCGCGACCGCTCCCGTCACCGGCTGGGCCGTCGCGACCATCCCGAGCGACGCCGAGGCGCCGCCGGAGGATCTGCCGGAGCAGCCGCTGCCGGACGAGCCCGAGCCCGACCCCTTCTCCTTCGTCTCCGCGCCCGACGCTCCGCCGCTCGTGGTCGCCGCACCGGCCCCCGAGCAGCGCGCCGCCACGACCGCCGGATCCGCGCCGTCGCCCCTGCAGGAGGCGATGGCGAGCGCGCCGGCGCCCGAGCCGGCCATGTCGGCGTCGCAGGCGGCCCGCTACGGCGAGGCAGTCGTGCGCGAGGAGCTCGGCGCCGAGCTGATCGAGGAGCGCCCGCGGGTGCGAGGGGAGCGCTGACATGTACGACGGCATCGTGCAGGACCTGATCGACGAGCTCGGCAGGCTCCCGGGCGTGGGCCCGAAGTCGGCGCAGCGCATCGCGTTCCACATCATCCAGACCGAGTCGTTCGACGTCGACCGGCTCGCGACGATCCTGCAGACCGTGCGGCACCGGGTGCGCTTCTGCGTCGTCTGCGGCAACATCGGCGAGGAGGAGCGCTGCGCCATCTGCCGCGACCCGCGCCGCGTGCCGACGACCATCTGCGTCGTCGAGGAGGCCAAGGACGTCGTCGCGATCGAGCGCACCCGCGAGTACCGCGGGCTCTACCACGTGCTCGGCGGGGCGCTGAACCCCATGCAGGGCGTCGGCCCCGATCAGCTGCGGGTCGCCTCGCTGATGACCCGGCTGCAGGATGCCGCGGTGGAGGAAGTGATCATCGCCACCGACCCGAACGTCGAGGGCGAGGCCACCGCGACCTACCTCATCCGCACCCTCCTGCCGCTGGGCGTGAAGGTGTCGCGGCTGGCGAGCGGACTGCCGGTGGGCGGCGACCTCGAGTTCGCCGACGAGATGACGCTCGGCCGCGCGTTCGAGGGCCGCAGGGCAGTCGAGCGCTGACCCGCATGGCCAGGACCGCCAGCGAGGCACGCGTCGTGCACCTGTGAATCCGCTGTGCCGGGCCTAGCAATGAGCCCTTCCTCTCGGCGTCGAGCCATGGCATCGTGTGCCGCGCAACCCCGAGTGAGGAGCGCATCATGCAAGGTTTCGAGAACATCGACTGGGCAGGCATGGCCGTCAAGGTCGGCATCGCCATCATCATCCTGCTTGTCACGTGGATACTCGCGCGCATCGTGCGCTGGGCCGTGAGCAAGCTCGTCAGCAGGATCGACTACCTGCAGCGACCCGGCGCCAATGGCAAGCAGCTGGGCGAATCCATCGGCCAGATCGCCTCGCTGATCGTGTGGCTGCTCGGCCTCGTCGCGATCCTGAACGTCTTCGCGCTGCAGCAGGTGCTCGAGCCGCTCAACGAGATGCTCGGCGGGATCTTCGGCGCGCTGCCGAACATCATCGGTGCCGCGTTCATCTTCTTCATCGGCTTCGTGATCGCCAAGATCGTGCGGCAGCTGGTGGAGACGGCGCTGGGCCAGGTCGACTTCTCGAGGATCACCTCGCGGCTGCGGGGCGAGACCCCGATGACGCAGCGCACGGCCGCGGCCGGCACTGCCGCCGCCGGTCCCGCGACCGGCACCGCCGCGACCGGGACGAGCCCCGCCGCGCCCGGCGCCGGCACCGCACCGGGCGCCGCGACGGCCGATCCGCTCGAGGGTCAGGAGCAGAACCGCAAGATCGTGGCGATCATCGGTAACCTCGTGTTCGCCGTCATCGTGATCGTCGTCGCGATCGCGGCGCTCCAGGTGCTCGGCATCGCGGCGATCTC
>DASSWM010000007.1:0-6656 GCA_035704865.1 Agrococcus sp. | reverse complement strand
AAGTCGCGCCTGTAGCGACCCGATAGCGATGTCGGGGGGTCACGCGCACGCGCACGGGTTCGCGGCAGGATCGGGCGGGGCGGATGCGTCGGGCACGGCGCGCATCGCCGTCGCGTTCGGCATCACCGCTGCGCTGCTCGTCGCGCAGGTCGTCGGCTCGATCATCACCGGCTCGCTCGCGCTGCTGGTCGACACCGTGCACATGCTGACCGACGTCGCCGGGCTCGGCGTCGCGCTCGGCGCGCAGGCGCTGCTGCGGCGTCCGCCGACGGGCCGCCGCACGTGGGGGCTCGTGCGGGTCGAGGTGCTCGCGGCCGCCGCGCAGGCGGCGGCGCTGCTCATCGTCGCGCTCGTGGTGGTCATCGAGGGCGTGCGCCGGCTGGGCGATCCGACGGAGGTGCCGGGGCCGCTGCTGCTCGTGTTCGGCGTCGTGGGGCTCGCCGGCAACCTCGTCTCGCTCGCGGTGCTCGCCGGCGGCAGGGGAGCGAGCCTCAATCTGCGGGCGGCGTTCCTCGAGGTGCTGAACGACGCGATCGGCTCGGTCGCGGTGATCGCGGCGGCGCTCGCGATCTGGCTGTGGGGGTTCCAGCAGGCCGACCTCATCGCGAGCGCCCTCGTCGCGGCGCTCATCGTCCCGCGCTCGGTCGTGCTGCTGCGCGACACCGGGCGCATCCTGCTGGAGTCGGCACCGCAGGAGATCGACCTCGAGGATGTGCGTCAGCACCTGATGGAGGTCGAGCACGTCGAGTCGGTGCACGACCTGCACGTGTCGACGCTCGGCACGGGCATGCACCAGCTGACCGCGCACGTGGTGGTCGCGCAGGGCTGCTTCGGCGACGGCCACGCGCCGCGCATCCTCGACGCGCTGCAGGAGTGCGCCGCCGAGCACTTCCCGCTGCCGCTCGAGCACGCCACGTTCCAGCTCGAGCCGCCCGGCCACGCCGAGCACGAGCCGCACCTGCACGCCTGAGCGGCCCGTCCCGAGTGGCGGCTCCCGCGCGTGAGTGGCGGCTCCCGTAGGTGAGTGGCGGCTCCCGCACGCGAGCGGTCAGTTCCCCCAGTGAGCGGTCAGTTCCCAGGCCGAGAGGTCAGCTCCCCGACTGAATCGTCGAGGTCCTGACCACTCGATCCCGGGAGCGAACACTCGGTTCCAGAACCGCGCTCGCGGTCGGCTTCTCCTGCGACGGTCGCGGGAGCGGGTCGATGCGCAGCGTGTCGGCGGAGCCGATCGCGACGTAGTGTGAGCGCGGAGGGGAGTCGCGATGGAGCAGACAGCGCGGGTGCCGAACCCGGTTACGGGACGGGGCGACGAGGACGCGCAACCGCGACCTGTCACGCCGCTGATGGTCGTCGGCCGCTACTCGTTCGCGCTCCTCATCCCGGCGTTGATGCTGATCTGGTTCGCGCTGCCGGAGGACGCGGGGCGCTGGCCGGTGCTGGTCGTCGGGCTCCTGATGATCTCCGTCGTCTCGCCAGTCGCGCACGGCTCTTGGTGGGGCACGTCATGGCCGATTTCACCTGGATGGGGTGCGGCGATGCTCGCGGAGTTAGCAGTACTCACGGTCGGCATGGTCGTCAGCATCCTCACCGATGAGACGCTGGTGCTGACGTTCGCGGCGACGCTGCTGGTCGGCGCCGTCCTGGGCGCTGCCGCCCGGCACGGCTGGGCCGTGCTGCGCTCTCGACGGCACCCCCGCTGACCCGGCTCGTCGGCGCTCAGCGGAGCGCGCGAAGCTCGACGGGAGCAGAACAGCAGTGCCCCTCAGTCGCCCCGCAGGAGGAGACCACATATGCAACAAGTCGTGAACCCGGCAGGTGGACGTGCGGTGCCGGCACGGAGGCCCGCTGCGGGCCGGTGGGTCGTCGCGCTGCTCGTCGGCCTCGTCGTCGGCGCCGGTGCGGCGATCGGGATCGCGAGCGTGGTCAGTCTGTTCGCGGACGACTCCCGTTCGAGACTCATGCTCAGTGACATCCTGCAGTCCGACCTCCCCGCCTTCGCGGGTGCATCGGTGCCAGATAGCGACGCCTGTGGGGGCAGCTTCGGGTGCATTGAGGCGGTCGAAGGCGACGGCGTCTCGATCTACCGATACTCGACGCTGGATCTCGCGCGGCAGGCAGTGATCTACAACGACGACGCAGACTTCTACCGCTCCGACCGGCTCGTCCTCGAGTTCGACGGCGACTTCCCGCCCGACGAGCGATTCCAGATGCTCCAGCTCGTCGAAGGGACGTGGACCGGAAGCGAGTCGTGAGCACGCGGTCGTTATGCTCAGCCGAGCGCGCCCACGAACTGCGCCCACGACATCCGCTCGACGATGCCGTCGCACGCCGCCGCCAGCACCGGGTCGTCGGTCACGAGCACGTCGGCCTGCAGCGTCGCGACCGCGAGCGGCTCGGCCGCCTCGACGTCGTCCCACTCGAGCTGCACCGCGAGCCGCCAGGCGACGGCGCGCGAGACGCGGTCGCCGAGCAGTCGCGCCTTGAGCGCCGCGATGCCGTCGAGCACGCCGCGCACGTCGGCCTGCTGCACGTCGCCCGCGCGCGCCTCGGCGTACAGCAGCCGCATCGCCTGCGAGCGCAGCCCGGCGACGCCGACGAGCTGGTGCTCGCCGACGTCGACGCCCTCGCGCACGATGCGCAGCGCGGTCGCGGCGTCGATCGCGAAGCGCGTCACGAGCAGCTCGTCTCGATGAGGTCGGCGTACCAGCGGCAGCCGGCGAGCCACGTGTCGATGCGGATGCGCTCGTCGCGCGCATGCAGCGTCAGGCGGTCCTCGCGCGTCATCTCGAACGGCGCGAAGCGGTAGACGCGGTCGGTGATGCGGTGCGCGTGTCGCCCGTCGGTGCCGCCGAGCACGACGTACGGCACCGTCAGCACGTCCGGCCGCATCCGTGCGATCGCCTGCTCGATGTCGTCCCAGCCGGCACCGCCGATCCGGCTCTCGGGGCTCGGCCCGTGCCCGTGCAGCACCTCGAGCTCGACGGCGTCGTCGGCGATCGCGCGCCGCAGGTGCTCCACGGTCGCCTCGACGCTCGAGCCCACCGCGATGCGTGCGTTCACGACCGCCGTCGCTTCCTCGGCGAGCGCATTGGCAGCGGCCGCTCCGCGCAGCTGCGTCACGACCGCGGTCGTCGACAGCATCGCGCGCGTCTCGTCCTGCCGCGCCAGGATCCGCTCCACGAGCGGCCGCGCCCGCCGCACGTTGCGCAGCACCGCGCCCTGCGCGCCGGGCGCCTCGGCGCCGAGCAGCTCGAGCATGCGCAGCGCGGGCTCGGGCAGCGACCGGGGCCACTTCGCGAAGTCGAGCCGCCGGATCGCGCGCGCGAGCCGAGAGGTCGCCGGCAGCAGCGGCGGCGTCGACGCGTGCCCGCCCACCTGCGCCACGCGCATCCGCACGTTCGCGAAACCCTTCTCGGCCACGCCCACGACCGCGACGTCGCGCCCCACGCCCGCCATCGGCGGCTCGATGATCGCCCCGCCCTCGTCGAGCGCCCACGCCGGCCGCACGCCGCGCCGCTCGAGCTCGGCGATCGCATCCGCCGCGCCCGAGCCCATCGTCTCCTCGTCGTGTCCGAACAGCAGCCACACGTCGCGCGCGGGCGCGAAGCCGGCCCCGAGCAGCGCCTCGACCGCGACGCAGATGCCCGCGAGCGAGCCCTTGTCGTCGAGCGTGCCGCGTCCCCAGACGTGCGTGGCGTCGCGGTGGCCGGAGTAGGGCGGATGCGTCCACCCGGCTCGTGCGATCGCGTCGCCGTGCGGTGCGGTGCCGTCGGGCTCGGCGACGGGCGCCGGCACGACGTCCTGGTGCGCCATGAGCAGCACGGGCGCGCCCTCGCCCGTGCCGGGCCAGCGGGCCAGCAGCGTGTGCCCGATCGACTCGACCTCGAGCTCGGCGAACAGCAGCGGGAAGCGCTCGCGCAGCGCCGCCTGGAACGCGGGCAGCTGCTCGGGCGACTCGGTCGGCACGCGCACGAGCGCGATCAGATGGTCGATGGCGTCGTCGGCGATCTGCACCCGCGCAGGCTATCGTCGCCGGTGATGGATGCGCGCGACGACGACACGTGGCCCGAGCCCGATCCTGACGCGCTGATCGCGCAGCTGCGCGCTTCCGGCAGCGTGTTCGCCGAGGAGGAGTACGCCGTGCTGCTCGCGCACGCCGAGGCGATCGGTGCGGGCGACGCCGAGCTGGTCGCCGACCGCCTCGACCTGTTCATCGACCGGCGCGTGCACGGCGAGCGGATCGAGCACATCGTCGAGCGCGCGCAGTTCGCAGAGCTGAGCGTCCACGTGGACTTCGGCGTGTTCGTGCCCCGCAGCCGCACGGTGCTGCTGGCGACCATCGTCGCCGAGCGGCTGCGCGAGCTGCAGGGCGCTCGCGGCGCCGCGGACCCGCCGCCGCGCCTGCTCGACTTCGGGTGCGGCTCCGGCGCCATCGCAGCGCTCGCCGCGCACCGGGTGCCCGGCATCGAGGTGGTCGCTGTGGACAGCGACCCGTTCGCCATCGCGTGCGCCGAGCGCAACCTGCCCGATGCGCGGCTCGTGCAGGCCAACAGCATCCTCGCGCTCGTCGCCGCCGACGCGTCGGCGACCGAGGACCCCGTGCCCGTCGACGCGACCGACGCCCTCCCACCGAGGCGCATCAGCGCATCCGCCCCCTACGACGTCATCGCCGCGAACCTGCCGTACGTGCCGACCTCGCAGCTGCAGCTGCTGCCGAACGGCACGCTCGAGTCCGAGCCGCTGACCGCGCTCGACGGGGGCGATGACGGGCTCGATCCGCTCGGCGAGCACGCGCTCGCGATGAGCGGGCTGCTGCGCGACGGGGGCATGCTCATCACCGAGATCGCGCCGCACCAGGCCGAGCTCGGCATCGAGATCCTCGAGCTCGCGGGCTTCGGCCGCATCGAGCTGTGCAGCGATGACGAGCTCGACGCGACCGTGCTCATCGGCCATCGCTGATGCGCCCCGTCCCATCGGCGATCGCCTGACGCGCGGCCGCGCTGACGCGCGACCCCGCCGGGGCGTTACCGTGGAGCGACCAGCGAGGAGGCTGCCGTGAGCGTCGAGGACAACACCCGCGAGATCGAGGAGGGCGTCGTCACCGACATGCGCGAGCGCATGACGTACGGCTCCTACCTCGGGCTCGACACGCTGCTCGCGTCGCAGCACCCCGTGAGCGAGCCCGAGCACCACGACGAGCTGCTGTTCATCATCCAGCACCAGACGACCGAGCTGTGGCTCAAGCTCGTCATCCACGAGCTCGACGACGCCCGCCGGCTGCTCGCGAACGACGACCTGGGCGCGGCGCTCAAGCGCATCGCGCGCGTCAAGCACATCCAGGAGGTGCTGACGCAGCAGTGGTCGGTGCTCGCGACCCTCACACCCACCGAGTACGCGCAGTTCCGCGGCTTCCTCGCCAACGCATCCGGCTTCCAGAGCGCGCAGTACCGCATGGTCGAGTTCGCGCTCGGCAACAAGCACGCGCGCATGCTGCAGGTGTTCGAGTCGAACCCCGCCGACCACGCGGCGCTCGAGGCCGAGCTGCACCGGCCGAGCCTCTACGACGAGTTCCTGCGCCTGCTCGCTCGCGCCGGCCACGACGTGCCCGCCGAGCTGCTCGAGCGCGACGTCACGAAGGCGCACGTCTACAGCGAGGCGCTCGTGCCGGTCTTCCAGCGCATCTACGAGGGCGCCGACGACCACTGGCGCGCCTACGAGGCGTGCGAGGAGCTCGTCGACCTCGAGGACAACTTCCAGTTCTGGCGCTTCCGCCACCTGCGCACCGTCACGCGCACGATCGGCATGAAGCACGGCACGGGCGGCTCGAGCGGCGTCGACTTCCTCCGCCGCGCGCTCGAGCTGACGTTCTTCCCCGAGCTCTACGCCGTGCGCACCCGGATCGAGGAGTGAGCCTCCCGATCATCGCCCGCGTCGAGCGGGCGCGCATCGGCGGTCACTGGGTGACGGATGCGGTGGTCGAGCTCGGCGAGACCGGCATGCGGCTGGTGCCGGAGGGCGATGCGCCGCGCGAGCTGCCGCGCATCGAGGGCACGCTGCTGCCGCCCGTCACCGACGCCCACGTGCACCTCGGGCTGTCGGAGGCGGCGCGGCGGGAGCCGACCGCGCTCGGGCGCGTGCTCGATCTCGGCTGGGCGCCCGACGCGCTGCCCGGGCTCATCGACGCCGCGCGCGCCGCGCACCGCGGCCTCGACGTGCGCTTCGCGGGCCCCTTCCACGCGGCCGTCGGCGGCTACCCCTCCGACCGCGCGTGGGCGCCGCCGGGCGCCGTCGCCGAGCTCGCCGACGCGGCCGACGCGGCGCGCTCGATCCGCGCCCAGGCCGCGCGCGGCGCATCCGCCATCAAGGTCGTGCTGAACAGCGAGCCTGGCGACGGGGAGGCAGGCCCCGTGCCCGACGACGCGCTGCTCGCCGCCATCGTGGCCGAGGCGCACGCGGCCGGGCTGCTGCTCGCCGCCCACGTGCAGGGCGGGGGACAGGCGGAGCGGGCGCTCGCTGCGGGCGTCGACGTGCTCGCGCACACCCCGTGGACCGAGCGGCTGCCCGACGACGTCGTCCATGGCGCGGCCGCGAGCCAGACGTGGATCTCGACGCTCGCGATGCACGGCCGCGACGGCGATGAGCTCGCGTTCGCGCGC
>DASSWM010000006.1:0-6402 GCA_035704865.1 Agrococcus sp. | reverse complement strand
CGGCACGTTCGGCGCGCATGCCTTCGACGCCGCACCGAGCCTGACGTTCCGCATCCGCGGCGGAGCCCCGCGGGCGGCGCATCGACCGCGTCCAGCGACCGGCTGCATCGAGCCACGCCTGCGGCGACGGGTGCGCGCCAGCGCGCAGCTCAACCGTGCCCGCGCCGCGATCGACTATCGGCCGCGAACACCCGTCGTGCTGCGGCCCTGAACCAGCCCTGCGCCGTGCCGACACGACCCGATCGACGCGGTCGAGCTGCGGCGTGACCCACGACCCGAGCGACGTGGTCGAGCTGCGGCGAGCGGACACGGCCCGAGCGACGCGGGTGAGCTGCGGCGTGACCCACGACCCGATTGACGCGGTCGACCCAGTGCAGGGCCGACAGTGGTCAGTGCTGCGCGAGCGCAGGCTCCGGGCAAGCGAAGCGGCGGCGGTACGCGCTCGGCGCGACGCCCAGCTGGCGCGTGAAGTGGTGCCGCAGCAGCGCGGCCGTGCCGAACCCCGACTGCTGAGCCACCGCATCCAGCCCCAGATCGGTCACCTCGAGCAGCTGCTGCGCGCGCTGCACGCGCTGCGACGTGAGCCACGCGGCCGGCGTCGCGCCGAGCTCCTCGCGGAACCGGCGCGCGAACGTGCGCTCCGACATGCGCGCCCGCCGGGCGAGCGCCGCCACGGAGTGCTCCTCGTCGAGGTGCTCGACCATCCAGTCGATGAGCGGCGAGAGCGTCTCGGCGCGCTGCTCGGCGACCGGCCCGACCGCGAACTGGCTCTGCCCGCCGTCGCGCAGCGGCGGCACGACCATCGACCGCGCGATCGTCGCCGCGACCTGCGCGCCCTGCAGCTCGCGCACGATGTGCAGGGCGGCGTCGATCGCGGCGGCGGTGCCCGCGCTCGAAGTGATCGGCCCGTCGTCGACCCACAGCGCGTCGCGCTCGATGCGCAGCTGCGGGAACTGCTCGGCGAGCTGGTCGGCGTGCGCCCAGTGCGTCGCGACGCGGCGGCCATCGAGGATGCCGGCGCGGGCGGCGACGAACGCGCCGGTGCACATCGTCAGCACGCGCGCGCCCCGCTCGACCGCGCGCTGCAGCACGCGCGCGATCGGCAGCGTGCAGGCGACGTCGACGCTGCAGTCGTCGTACGGGGTGACGATGACGACGTCCGCCTCGTCGGCGAAGCCGAGCCCCTCGTGCACCATGAGCGGAAGGCCGCCCAGTCCGCCCTCGAGCCGGATCGGGCCGGGCGTCGGCGTGACGACGCGGAAGTCGTTGGCCGGCAGCCCGCGATCGGTGCGGTCGGTGCCGAACACCTCCGCGGCGACGGCGAGCTCGAAGACGTTGGTCGCGTCGTCCACGATGCAGGCGATCTTCAGCATGGCTCCTCCTCGAGGCACTCGGAGACGGCGGATGCGGTCCCGTCGTGCTTGCTGATCCGACGTTGGCAGGATCTTATCTGGTATTGACCATCCTGCCACTAGTGGCGGGATCTTGGCAAGCGCAGACTTTCTGCCATGAACATCACCTTCCTCATCATCATCGCCGCCCTCGCGATCATCGCTGCGGGAGCCACCGCCATCGCCCTGCTGCGCGAGCGCGCGCCCCGCGTCGTCGCCGATCCCGAGCGGGTGGCCCGCCTGCGGGACCGCCTCGCCGAGACCGAGTCCCGCCTGCTGCACGAGCAGCTCGAGGAGCGCCTCGCCGAGGAGCGCCACTCGCGCGACAGCGCTCCCCAGCGCAACCGCCAGCTCACGACCGAGCGCCTGTGGGCTGGCGGCCTCTGAGCCGGCACCGACCGGCACGAGGGGCCGAGCGCAGCCAGGCGGCTGCCTCGGCCCCTCGCCCGTGCCGGTGACGACCCGGCGAGGCTCGAACTCGCATCTGGCGCGTCCGTCCGCACAGGCGCATCATCATCCCCATGGACTCCTACCTGCTCGATGGGGCCGTGATCGATCCCACGTGGATGGTCGTGTTCGGAGCGATCGGCGTCATCGGCGCGATCGCCACCACGGTCGTCCTCGTGCGGCAGGCACCGCCGCCCATGCGCATCGATCCCGGCCGCGTCGCGCGCCGCCGCGAAGCAGCGCGCCGGCTCGCGCACTGACCGACCCGGCTGCTCGCCGCGAGGCAGCGCGCCGGCTCGCGCACTGACCGACCTGCCTGCTCGCCGCGAGGCAGTGCGCCGGCTCGCGCACCGACCGACCCCGCCGCTCGCCACGACGTCCGGCGGCTCGCCGTTCCGACTCGCCGCGAGCGCCGATGGGGCGTGCCATCCGGGTCGCCCGCCGGCCGGTAGCGTGCGAGCATGCGCCTCGCGAACGCCCGCCTCATCCTCGGCGGACCCCCGGCCCAGCACGGCTCCTCCCTCGTCGACATCGACGTCGTCGACGGCGAGATCGAGCGGGTGAGCCCCGCCGGATCGACCCCGTCGACCGGCGAGCGGCACGACCTGGAGGGCGCGACCGTCATCCCGGGGCTGTGGGACGAGCACACGCACATGGGCCAGTGGGCGCGGCACCGCACGCGCCCGAGCGTGCTCGACGCGAGCAGCGCCGACGAGGCCGCGGCGATCGCCGGCGCCGCGGCTCGCGCGCACGAGGGCGGCGACCCGCTCGTGCTCGTGGGCATGCGCGACGGATTCTGGCCCACGCCGCCCACCCGCGCACAGCTCGACGCCGCCACCGGCGCGACGCCCACGCTCATCGTCTCGAGCGATGTGCACTGCTCGTGGCCCAACACCGCGATGCTCGCGCGGCTCGGACGCTCGCTCGACGGGCCGCTGCTGCGCGAGGATGCCGCCTTCGACGCGCTGCAGGCGATCGAGGGGATGCTCGACACCGACGCGCTCGACCGTCACGTCGCCGCCGCGCTCACCGGGGCGGCCGCGCGCGGCGTCGTCGGCGTGGTCGACCTGGAGTTCGACGACGCGATCGGCGCCTGGCAGCGCCCCGGCCGCGCGACGCCGGCGCGCGTCGAGGTCGGCATCTACCAACAGGACCTCGAGCTCGCCGCCGAGCGCGGCCTGCGCAGCGGCGAGCCGATCCTCCGCCCCGGTCAGCCCGGCGCCCACCGCGCGCGCGTGGGCCGCCTCAAGGTGATCTCGGACGGATCGCTCGGCACGCGCACGGCGTGGACGACGCATCCGTACGACGGCGGCGCCGGCCACGCGGGCGCGGGCCTCCGCAACGTCGACGACGCCGACCTCGACCGGCTGCTCTCGCGGGCGACCGAGCTCGGTCTCGGCGCCGCCGTCCACGCGATCGGCGATGCGGCGGTCACCGCTGCGGTCGACGCGTTCGAGCGCGCCGCGCGGGCGGGGCGCGCGACCGCCGGCGACCGCATCGAGCACGCCCAGCTCGTCGGCGCGGCCGACATCCCGCGCATGGCGAGGCTCGGCATCGTCGCCTCGGTGCAGCCCGAGCACGCGCTCGACGACCGCGACCTGACCGACGCGCTCTGGAGCGACCGGGCGACCGACGCGTTCCGCATCCGGTCGCTGCTCGACGCGGGCGTGGGCGTCGTGCTGGGCTCCGACGCGCCCGTCACGCCGCTCGACCCGTGGCGCGCGATCGCGACGGCCGTCACGCGCACGCGCGGCGACGAGCTGCCGTGGCAGCCCGAGGAGGCGATCACGATCGAGCAGGCCATCGCGGCCTCCTCCCGCACGCGCATCGCGCAGGGCGAGCCGGCCGATCTCGTCGTGCTGGCGGATGCGCTGCCGACCGCCGACGAGATCGCGCACGACCCGAACGGGTCGGCCGGGCGCCTCCGCGCGACGGCCGTCCGGGCGACCCTCATCGCCGGCGAGACGGTGCACGGCGCGCTGTAGCCGCAGGTCGTGGCGGGCCTCCGGTCGGCTCGGGCCGCCGATCGAGGGGCGCGCGGCCGCTACGGCGCACGCGTCTCGGGGCCACTCGCCGCGGTGCCCATCCGACAGCGGATCGCCCGGCGCGTTGTGCGCACCGCACAACGGCGGCCGTCGACTCCGCGCGCCGGGTTGTGCCACCGGGCAACGCCTGACGCGCGGGGCCGACCGCCTGCCTACCGTGGTCTTGCACCTGTCGCAGGTGCCGCATCCGCACGTCTGTCCGAGGGGGACCTGATGGCCGACACGAACCGCATCCGACGCCAGCGCAGCGAGCAGCCTCGCCAGCACGGCAAGGTCGACGTCGACTGGCTGGGTCGCGACCTGCGCGGCACGTGGGGCGAGCAGCGCCTCGCCGCGCGCAAGAAGGTCGCCGACCCGCGCTACCAGCGCGTCGACGACCTGACGATGGCCGACCACCGCGAGCGCGCGCTCGGGCAGCTGCGGCTGCTCGTCGAGGACGGCGCCGTGCTCGCGGCGTTCCCGAAGCGGCTGGGCGGCGCCGAGGACCACGGCGGCAACATCGCCGGCTTCGAGGAGCTCGTGCTCGCCGACCCGAGCCTGCAGATCAAGTCGGGCGTGCAGTACGGCCTGTTCGGCGCCGCGGTGCTGCACCTGGGCACCGACCACCACCACGACACCTTCCTGCCCGGCATCATCAGCTTCGACGTGCCCGGCGCGTTCGCGATGACCGAGACGGGCCACGGCTCGGACGTCGCCTCGATCGGCACGACCGCCACGTACGACGCCGAGACGCAGGAGTTCGTCATCCACACGCCCTTCCGCGGCGCATGGAAGGACTACCTGGGCAACGCTGCCCTGCACGGCAAGGCCGCCGTCGTGTTCGCCAAGCTCATCACGCGCGGCGTCGACCACGGCGTGCACGCCTTCTACGTGCCGATCCGCGACGACGAGGGCGCGTTCCTGCCCGGCATCGGCGGCGAGGATGACGGCTACAAGGGCGGCCTCAACGGCATCGACAACGGCCGGCTCCACTTCACGCAGGTGCGCGTGCCCCGCACCAACCTGCTCAACCGCTACGGCGACGTCGCCGCCGACGGCACCTACTCGAGCCCCATCGCCAGCCCGGGCCGCCGCTTCTTCACGATGCTCGGCACGCTCGTGCAGGGCCGTGTCTCGCTCGACGGGGCCGCCGTCGTCGCGCAGCAGGCGGCGCTCGCGATCGCGATCCGCTACGGGGCGGAGCGCCGCCAGTTCAACGCATCCAGCAGCACCGAGGAGGAGGTGCTGCTCGACTACCGCCGCCACCAGCGCCGCCTCTTCACGCGCCTCGCGAAGGCCTACGCGCAGGCCTACGCGCACGAGCGGCTGCTCGTGCAGTTCGACGGCGTCTTCTCGGGCCGCACCGACACCCCGGAGGAGCGCGAGGACCTCGAGACGCTGGCCGCCGGCCTGAAGGCGCTCTCGACCTGGCAGGCGCTCGACACGCTGCAGGAGGCGCGCGAGGCGTGCGGCGGCGCGGGCTTCCTGGGCGAGAACCGCCTCGTGCAGCTGCGCGCCGACCTCGACGTCTACGTCACGTTCGAGGGCGACAACACCGTGCTGCTGCAGCTGGTGGGCAAGCGGCTGCTCGGCGACTTCGCCAAGCAGTTCAAGGGCGCGTCGAAGGCCGACATCGCCCGCTTCGCCGCCGACCAGTTCTTCGAGCGCGCCACGACTCTCGTGGGGCTGCGCACGCTCACCCAGGACATGCGCGACCTGCGCAACGTCAAGAAGTCGTCGATCGCCCTGCGCGACGCCGACGTGCAGCGCGACCTGCTCGAGGACCGCGTCGAGACGATGGTCGCCGACATCGCCGGGCGCCTCCGCCACGCGCCGAAGGACCAGGCGAAGGCCGCCGCCGCCTTCAACGCCGAGCAGCACCAGCTCATCGAGGCCGCGCAGGCGTGGGTCGAGCTGCAGCAGTACGACGCGCTGGCTGCGGCCGTCGAGCGCAGCCCCGAGGCGACGAAGAAGGTGCTCACGCACGTGCGCGACCTCTTCGCCCTCACGATCATCGAGCAGCACGCCGCGTGGCACCTCGAGCACGGCCGCCTCTCGGGCGCCCGCTCGCAGGCCGTCACCTCGACGATCGAGCGGCTGCTCGCGAAGCTGCGCCCGCACGCGCTCGACCTGGTCGCTGCGTTCGGCCTCGGCGACGAGCACCTGCGCTCGCACATCGCGTCCGGCGCCGAGGGGGAGCGGCAGGCCGAGGCGCAGGCGCACTACGACGCCCTGCGCGCGAGCGGCGAGCTGCCCGTGGCCGAGAAGCGCGCGAAGGCCACCGACGTCGAGGCGCAGCCCATCGCTGCCGCCGGCGCCGCGCCGGTGCCGCCGTCGGCGATCGCGGCGGACGACTCCGCCGCCTCGGCCGACGCCGCCGATGATGCGGATGCGGATGCGGATGCGGATGCGGATGCGGACGCGGACGCGGACGCGGACGCCGACACGGTCGGCACGATGACGGATGCGGCTGCCGCCGACGAGGGCGCGGAGGTCGCGGCGCGTTGATGCGCGCGGTGTCCATGCGCTGATCCGCGGTG
>DASSWM010000005.1:0-2388 GCA_035704865.1 Agrococcus sp. | reverse complement strand
CGTGCACCGAGGAGATGACGACCGAGCCCTCGCCGACGGCGGACGCGACGCGCTTGACCGAGCCGCGGCGTACGTCTCCCACCGCGAAGAAGCCCGCGACCGATGATTCGAGTGGGGCCGGGCCGGTGTCGCCGCCCAGCCAGGCGCGGCGCCCGCCCTCTGCGAGCACGTCGGCGCCCGTGATGACCGAGCCCCAGCGGTCGCGCAGCACCTCGGGCGCGAGCCATTCCGTGTGCGGGCGCGCCCCGATCGTGATGAAGACGGCGTGCGCCGGCACGGCGACCCGTTCGCCCGAATCGGTGCGCTCGAGCACGACGTGGTCGAGCCGGTCGGCGTCGGCGGCGCCCGCGTCGACAATGCGCGAGCCGGTGATGAGACCGACGCCCGCGGCATCCAACTGGTCGATCAGGTACTGCGACATGCTGGCCGCGAGCGACGTGCCACGCACGACGAGCGACACCGACCGCGCGTAGCGGGCGAGGTGCAGCGCGGCCTGCCCGGCCGAGTTGCCGCCGCCGACGACGAGCACGTCGCGGCCCGACTGCGCCCGCGCCTCGACCGATGAAGCGCCGTAGAACACCGACGCGCCGACGAAGGGCACGAGCCCTGGCGCAGAGAGCCGCCGGTAGCTCACTCCGGTGGCCAGTACCACCGTTCGGGCGCGCACGACCTCGCGTTGTGCCTCGCCCGGCGCGTCGCTCGCAGGGGCCGACGCCACGTTCGCCGCACCGCCCGGCGCCACCTCGAGCTCGAAGCCGTCATCGATCACGCGCATGCCCGCGACCCGTCGGGTGTGCGCGAAGCGCGCCCCGAACACCCACGCCTGCTGGTAGGCGCGCTGCGCCAGTTCTGCACCCGAGACGCCGCGCGAGAAGCCCAGGTAGTTGCGGATGAGCGAGCTCGATCCCGCCTGCCCGCCGATCGCCTCGCCCTCGAGCACGAGGGTGTCGAGCCCCTCGGATGCCGCGTACACCGCGGCCGCGAGCCCGCCGGGCCCGGCGCCGACCACGGCGACATCGACCATCCCCTCGGGCAACGACGTGTCGAGCCCATACGCGCGGGCGAGCGCGGCGTCGTCGGGGTCGACGAGCACGCGTCCGTCGGCGGTGCGCACGAGCGGCACGCCGCCGTAGTCGACGCCAGCTTCGGCGAGCAGCGCGAGCGCGTCGTCCGATGCGGGGTCGAGGTGATCGGTCGGCACGCCGCCCCGGGCCAGCAGGCTCCGCAGCACATGCGTGCGCGGCTGCGCGTCGTCGCCGATGACCGTGAAGCTGCGATGCCGCTTGCCCGCCGCGGCCTCCCATTCGCGCAGGAAGTCGGTGACGGCGCGATGGAACGACTCGTCGGGGGAGTGCACCGGGCGCACGACGTAGTAGTCGATCTGCACGTGCGACATGAGCTCGAGCACCGTATTCGCCGTCGCGCGGTCAGCCCACGAGCCCCACTCGATGACGAGGCCGCGACGCACGTCAGGAAAGCTGCGCCGCGCCGCCGCGAACACGCTCTCGTGACCCGCGGTCGGCGACGCGTCATCCGCCAGCACCAGCGCGAGGTCGCCGCCCGACGCCTGCAGGTGCTCGATCGCCGCCACCGCGGCATCCGGCCCCTCTGCGTCGATGATGCGGTAGTCCTCGGCGTAGCGGCGATGCAACGGCTCGAGCAGCGCGTCGCGAACCGCCGGATCGGCGGAGGCGACGAGGATCGCGGGCGGCCGACGCGCCGAATCCCGGGCAACCATGCCGTCGTCCTCTCGGAGCGTGGTGCGGCGGCCGGGGCCGCCACGCGGGCGAGTGTACGCCGGTGTCGCAGCGTCGACCAGACCCGCTGCTGCGGCATCCGCCCCGAGCTGGGTATTTACAGGCGGATGCCGCGGGGAACAGACTGCTGGCATGAGTCCGGTCGACCGGGCGATTCGCACACCCGACCAGCGTCTTCGTGTCTTCGTGAGTTCGACGCTCCGCGAACTCGCGATGGAGCGGCGAGCCGTGCGCGCGGCGATCGAGCAGCTGAACCTCGCGCCCGTCATGTTCGAGCTCGGTGCGCGGCCGCATCCGCCGCGTGACCTCTACCGTGCGTACCTCGAGCAGAGCGACATCTTCGTCGGCATGTACGGCGAGAGCTACGGCTGGGTCGCGCCGGGCGACGAGGTGTCGGGCCTCGAAGACGAGTACCGGCTCGCGCCTGCCGAGATGCCGAAGCTCGTCTACGTGCGCGAGGGCGGCAGTCGCGACCCGCGCCTGCAGGAGCTGCTGAACCGCATCAAGGGCGAGGACCGCGCGTCGTATGCGTACTTCGCCGACGCCGACCAGCTCGCCGACCTCGTGCGTGGCGACCTCGCGACGCTGCTGGCTGAGCGCTTCACCCTCGCGGTTGCACCCACGGCCCAGC
>DASSWM010000004.1:0-5637 GCA_035704865.1 Agrococcus sp. | reverse complement strand
GCCCCCGCGCCCGCCCCGGCGCCAGCTCCGGCCCCCGCGCCGGCGCCGGCGCCCCAGCCGGTCCCGGCGCCCGCGCCGGTCGCGCCGGCCGACACCGCCCCCACGGCGGCGACCGCGGCATCGGCGGCGTCGGCCGTCTCCGCGGCATCCAACGACTGACGTCAGCGGCGAGCGCCGCTCGCCACCGTCCCCGGCGGCACCCGGGAAGAACCGCGAAGGAGCACCAGATGAACACCAAGTGGATGGCGATCGGCACGGTCGGCGTGCTCGGCCTCAGCGCGATCGCGGCGAGCGCCGCAAGCGTCGCCAACGCCGTCGAGCTGCGGGATGCGGAGGGGCAGGTCGTCGACATGGCGCAGGCCCCGGCCGACGTGCTGCAGGGCGAGTCGGTGACGATCAGCCAGAACGGCGACGACGCGACGGTCATCTCGGCGCCGACGCCGACCTCGACGCCGTCGCCCACCTCGACCCCCTCGCCCACGTCGACCCCGTCGGCGAGCACGCCCGCGACGCCGGCGACGCCGAGCCCGCTCACGCCCGCGACGCCGAGCCCCGTCTCGGCGCAGACGCCCCCGTCGGCGCCGAGCGCGCAGACCCCGCCGTCCGCGCAGACGCCGCCGTCGGCGCCCAGCGTCCCGTCGGCGCAGACGCCGCCGTCGGCCCCGAGCGCGCAGACGCCCGCCTCGCCCATCTCGGCGCAGAGCCCGACGAGCCCGGTGTCGGCCGACTGACCACCGCGTCGCAGCACGGCAGCAGCGCCCCGCCACGACGGCGGGGCGCTGCGTCGTTCGCGGGCGGGCCCGTGCGTCGTTCGCGGGCGGGCGCTGCGTCATTCGCTGGCGGGCGCTGCGTCGATCGCTGCCCGAGGACGCGCACGGGCAGATCGTGAGATAGACTAACGACATGCCTGCCATCGCCCTCGCCGACTCCCTCCGCGTCGCGATGGTGCGCCTGGGCCGCAGGATGCGTGCCGAGCGCGTCGACGAGTCGCTCTCGCTCCACCACCTCTCGGCGCTCGGTGCCATGCAGCAGCTCGAGGAGCCCACGCTCGCCCGCATCGCCGCGTGCGAGGGCGTGAAGCCGCCCAGCATGGTCAAGACGCTGCAGCACCTCGAGTCGCTCGGCTACATCGAGCGCAGCGCCCACCCGAGCGACGGCCGCATGGTCGTGCTGCGCATCAGCGACAAGGGCGAGCGGATGATCGAGGGCATGCGCGAGCGCCGCAACCGCGCCCTCGCCAGCGCGATCGAAGGGCTCACCGACGAGGAGCGCGAGGTCCTCGAGCGCGCCATCCCCATCCTGGGGAGGCTCGCCGAACGATGATGTTCCGCAGCCTCAAGCGCTTCAACTACCGCACCTGGTTCACGGGCGCCCTCATCTCCAACGTCGGCGCGTGGATGCAGTCGACCGCGCTCGCGTGGACGGTGCTGACGGTGCTGACGAACAACGACGCGACCGCGGTCGGGCTCAACATGGCGCTGCAGTTCGCGCCGCAGCTGCTGCTCGTGCCGATCTCGGGCCTCATCGCCGACAAGTACGACCGGCGCAAGGTGCTGCTCGTGACGCAGTCGGCGATGGGCGTGCTCGCGCTCGTGCTGGGCGTGACGGTCACGACCGGCATCGTCGAGCTGTGGCACGTGCAGGTCTTCTCGCTCATGTTCGGCATCGTGCAGGCCTTCGACATGCCCGCCCGCCAGGCGTTCGTCTCCGAGCTCGTCGGGCAGGACGACATCGCCAACGCCGTCGCGCTCAACTCCGCCTCGTTCCACGGCGCGCGCCTCATCGGACCGGCCGTCGCGGGCCTGCTCATCGCGCTCGTGCAGCCCGGCCCCGTCTTCCTCATCAACGCGGTCACGTTCATCGCCATGCTCGTCGCGCTCGTGCGCATCCGCTCCGCAGAGCTCGTGCCGAGCCCGCGCGGCGCCAAGGGGCTGGGCGACATCGTGCAGGGCTTCAAGTACGTGCGGAAGCGCGGCGACCTGCTCATCATCTTCCTGATGGCGTTCATCCTCGGCACGTTCGGCCTGAACTTCCCCATCTACATCTCCACCATGACGTCGATCGAGTTCGGCGCCGACGCGGATGTGTTCGGCGTGCTCTCGAGCTCGATGGCGATCGGCTCGGTGACGGGCGCGCTGCTCTCGGCCCGCTCCGCGCGGCCCCGCTGGACGTACATCGTCGGCGGCCTCGGCATGTTCGTGCTCGCGTGCAGCTTCGCCGCGTGGGTGCCCAACATCATCCTGTTCGGCGTCGCGCTCGCGATCGCGGGCTTCACGGCGCAGCTGTTCATGACGAACGCGAACTCGATGGTGCAGCTCACGTCGGCGCCCGAGGTGCGCGGCCGCGTGATGGCGCTCTACGGCGCGGTCTTCCTCGGCGGCACCCCCGTGGGAGCGCCGATCGTCGGCTGGGTGGCGGATGCGTTCGGTCCCCGCTGGGGGATCATGGTCGCGGCGATCGCGTGCCTCGTCGCGTTCGGCCTCGGCGCCCTCTACTGGAGCCGCGCGCGCCGCGAGGAGCGCATGAGCCGCACCGGCACGCTCACGCTGCCGCCGCCCACGGAGTCCATCGACGTCGTGAAGTAGCCCCCGGGCCGCACGTCGCGGAGCGCGCGCCGCAGGCGCACGCGTCTCGAGACCGGAGCGAGCGAGCCGCCGCCGCTTCAGCCCGCGCGCCGCCAGCCGGCGATCGCGAGCGCCTCGTCGAGCGCGCGGTGCACCGCGCGCCGGTCGAGCGTCTCGAAGGCACCGCTCGCGCCGCCGCTCACGAACCCGCGCCGCGACGGCCCCGCGCGGAAGACGGAGCCGCGGTGCAGCCGCAGCACCTCGAACGCCGACTCGATGACGTCGGTGTGCGAGAGCTCACCGTCGCCGGTGGCCCGCAGCTCGCAGCGCTCCTGCGCCGCCGACTCGCCCGCCCAGCGGATCTCGACGCGCTCGCCAGCGACGTGCACCGAGCACGGGCTGCCCTCGAGCCGGCGCGCGATCTCGCTCGCGACGTCGACGAGCTCCCAGCGGCCCGACCCTGCGGGCGCAGGCGCGGGCCGCACGGGCGCGAGCGGCATCGCCCTGCGCTCGCGGCTGCGCATCATGCCGCGCAGCGACGTGATGACGAGCACGAGCCCGAGCACGACGAACACCGCCGGCACGAGCACGAAGACGTTCAGCTCCGCCGCGCCGCCGCGCACGAGCGCCGCGAGCGAGAACGACAGCATCGTGCCGCCGAGCCCGAGGAAGACCGCCCCGATCAGCAGGAACGCGACGCGCCGCATCATCGAACGCCCCCTCCCTGCCGACCGCCGGTCGTGCGCGCCAGCGTGCCCACGCCCGATCGCGCCGTCATTCCTTGTGCCCCATCTTGACCGCCTCGACGACGAGCCGCACGATCAGCAGCACGAGGAAGACGCCGAAGATGATGGATGCGGTGCGCGGGTCGAGCGCGATGGCGGCGGCCGCGCCGAGCGCCGTCGTGACGCACGCGGCGAGCCCGACGATGAGGGCCGCGACGATGTCGACGTTCTTGCGGCGCAGGTTGCCGATCGAGCCGGAGATGGCGGTGGGGATCATCATCGCGAGCGACGTGCCCTTCGCGACCACGTCGCTCAGGCCGAACAGCAGGATGAGCATCGGCACGATGACGATGCCGCCGCCGACGCCGAGGATGCCGGAGAGCACGCCGGTGATGAAGCCGAGCACGACGAGGCCCACGGCCGACCACACGTGCAGCTCGAACTCGGCCTCGCGCGAGGGGACGACGAAGAACAGGCTCACGGCGACGGCGGCGAGGAAGACGATGAACGCCCAGCGGATCGCGAGCACCGGCAGCTTGTGCAGCAGGTGCGCGCCTACCTGCGCGCCGATCACCGAGCCGACCACGAGGATGAGCGCGACGATCCAGTCGACGTTGCCGACCGCGGCGTAGCTCGCGACGCCGACGAGCGCGGCGGGCACGATCGCGCCGAGCGACGTGCCGGCCGCGAGCTTGCGCGGGAACTTCGCGAGCATCACGAGCAGCGGCACGATGACGATGCCGCCGCCGATGCCGAACATGCCCGAGAGGAAGCCGGAGAGCAGCCCGATCGCGACGAGCGCCCAGATCGGTCGGCGGTGCTCGGTCTCCGTCTCGTCAGTCACCCGTCCATCCTGCCGTGCCGCAGCGCATCCGCCCGCCACGCATGCCGGTCGACGGGCAGCCGCTACCGCCCCGAGACCGTGCCGAAGCGGCTCGCGATCGGGCTCAGCAGCGCCGGGCGCGCCGCGACCACGGCGGCCGCGACGACGAGCATGGCGCCGGCGAAGAAGAGGAAGCCGAGCCAGTCGTCGTCGGCCTTCGCGGCGAACATGTGGTTGAGGTTGCGCAGGGCTCCGGTCGTGAACACCAGCAGCACGTGCACGATGATGAACGCGACGAAGTAGAGCATCGTCGGGAAGTGCACGGCGCGCGCCCACTCGATCGGGTAGGCGCGGTCGAGGCGGTCGTTGCCGGTCGGCCACCAGCCGCTCATGCGCACGCCCGTGATGATCGCGGCGGGCGCCGCGATGAACACGGTCACGAAGTAGGCGAGCTGCTGCAGGGAGTTGTAGTTGACCCAGCCGTCCTCGAGCGGCCAGTCGAGCGAGACGTACTGCAGCCCCGCTGAGATCGCGTGCGGGAAGACCTCCCAGCTCGTGGGCACGATGCGCATCCACTGGCCGGTCGCGAACAGCAGGATGACGAACACGAGGCCGTTCACGACCCACAGCACGTCGAGGCTCGTGTGCAGCCAGACGGTGAGCGAGACCTTCTTGCCCGTGCGGCGGGAGGTGAAGTAGGCGGCGGGCTTGCGCTCGCCGCGCACCTGCAGGCCGCTGCGGATGATGAGCACGATCAGCAGCAGGTTGAAGAAGTGCGACCAGTTGAGCCACACCGGCAGGCCGATCGGCGCGCCCTCCGGGAGCGCGTACGTGCCCGGATACTGCTCGATGAACGCGGCGACCGGCTCGAGGCCCGTGAACCAGCGCGCGATGCCGACGACGATCGTGGCGAGCCCGACGACGGCGAGCGCGACGAGGGTGCCGGCGGCGATCCACTGCTTGCGGGTGGTGGGGCGGAGGCCGGCGGGCTCGGCGGCTGCGGCCGGCTTTGCTGCCGGCTTGGCGGCCGCGGGCTTCGTGGCCGCGGGCTTGGCGGTGGCGGGCTCGGGCGCGGGGGCCGCAGGCTCGGGCGCGGGGGCAGCAGGCTCGGTCGCGGGGGCAGCCGCCTCGGTCGCGGGTGTAGCAGGCTCGGGCGCGGCTGCAGCAGGCTCGGGTGCGGCGACGGGCGACGCTGGCTCTGGCGCAGCCGTCGCGGGCGCGGCGACAGGTGACGCTGGCTCTGGCGCAGCCGTCGCGGCTGCGGGTGCCGCTGCTGCTGCGGCAGGCATCGCGGATGCGGTCGCGGCTCGCGACGCGGCCGGCGCAGATCCCGCAGGCGGCCAAGGCTCGCCTCCAGCGACACGCGGCAGACCGCGGCGAACAGTCGCCGCGTCCGCTGCCGGAGTTGCTGCGGCGGCCGACTGCCGGTCGGCGGCCGGTGCAGGCGGCAGATCGGTACCGGAAGCAGCTGGCTGGACCGGCGCGGCGGCTGCGGACGCTGCGTACGAAGGTGCGGGAGCTGCTG
>DASSWM010000003.1:0-3830 GCA_035704865.1 Agrococcus sp. | reverse complement strand
TGCGGCTGGGGCAGCTGGTCGAGAACGAGGTCGTGGGCGCGCCGACCGGCACGCTCGACCAGTCGGCCGTGCTCCTCGCCGAGCGCGACTACGCGGTGCTGCTCGACTTCCGCGCCGGCACGGCCGAGCAGGTGCCGCTGGGCTTCGAGGCCGCCGGGCTCGAGATCCTCGTGCTCGACTCGCTCGTGCGCCACGACCACGCCACGGGCGGCTACGGCGAGCGCCGCCGGGAGTGCGAGCAGGCGGCCGCGATCGCCGGAGTGAGCTCGCTGCGCGAGATCGCGCTCGACGAGATCGACGCTTGGGCCGATCGCATGCCGGCGCACGTGCATCGCCGCATGCGCCACATCGTCACCGACACCGAGCGCGCCCGCCGCGCGGCCGAACTCGTGCGCGCTGGGCGGCCACGCGAGATCGGCCCCATCCTCACCGCGGGGCACGCGTCGCAGCGCGACGACTTCGAGAACTCGGTGCCGGCGATCGACGCCGCGGTCGAGGCGGCGCTCGCGGCCGGCGCGCTCGGCGCGCGCATGACGGGCGGCGGCTTCGGGGGCGCCGCGATCGCGCTCGTCGAGGACGCGGCGGCGGCGCGCATCGCCGTCGAGGCGGCGGATGCGGTGGCCGCCGCCGGGCACGCACGACCGGTCGTGTTCGCGGTGCGGGCCGACGACGGAGCGAGGAGGGACGCATGACGCGCTGGCTCATCACAGGCGGCGCCGGCTACATCGGCGCGCACGTGGCAGACGCGATGCTCGCGAGCGGCCGCGACGTGACGGTGCTCGACGACCTCTCGACCGGCAGGCGCGAGTTCACGCCTGAGGGCGCGCGGACGGTCGTCGGCTCGATCCTCGACCGCGGTGCGCTCGCGGACGCGCTCGCGGGCGCCGACGGCGTCGTGCACCTCGCCGGCTACAAGTACGCGGGGGAGTCGGTGCGCCGGCCGCTGCACACGTGGCGGCAGAACGTCTCCGGCACGATCGAGCTGCTCGACGCGATGCGCGAGCACGGGGTCGCGCGCATCGTCTTCTCCTCGAGCGCCGGCGTCTACGGCACGCCCGACGTCGACCGGGTGACCGAGGCGACGCCGCCGGAGCCCGAGTCGCCCTACGGCGAGTCGAAGCTCGCGGGGGAGCTGCTGCTGGCCGACGAGCACCGCAGGGCCGCGCTCGAGCACGAGCCGTTCCAGGCCGTCGCGCTGCGCTACTTCAACGTCATCGGCTCGGCGACCGACCGCATCCGCGACGTGAGCCCCTACAACCTCGTGCCGGCGGTGCTCGCGATGCTCGCGCGCGGCGAGCGGCCGCAGATCAACGGCGACGACTACCCGACGCCGGACGGCACGTGCGTGCGCGACTGGGTGCACGTGGGCGACGTCGCGCTCGCGCACGTCGCCGCCGCCGAGCGCATGGAGCGCGGCCTCGCGCTCGAGCCCGCGTACAACCTCGGCAGCGGCGAGGGCGCATCCGTGCGGCAGGTGCTCGCGGCGATCGGTCGCGCGCTCGGCCACGACCTCGACCCGCGCATCGCGCCGCGGCGGCCGGGGGATCCGGCGCGCATCGTCGCCGACGGCGCGCTCGCCGAGCGCGACCTCGGATGGCGGATGCGCCACGGGCTCGACGCGATGGTCGCGTCGGCCGTGCGGGCGGCGCAGACCGCCTGAACCCGGCACGCTCCCCGCGGCTCAGGAGAGCGGCTTGCCGCGCTGCTCGGGGAGCGTCCAGGCGGCGACCGCCGCGATCGCGAACGCCGCGGCGAAGACGCCGAAGAGCACGAGCGGGCCGCCCGCGCCGATGAGGAACGGCACCGCGAGCGGCGCGAGGATCGACGCGATGCGGCCGAAGCCGGCGGCGGCGCCCGTGCCCGTGCCGCGCACGTTGGTCGGGTAGAGCTCCGGCCCGATCGCGTACAGCGCGCCCCACGCGCCGAGGTTGAAGAACGAGAGCGTGCAGCCCGCGGCGATGATCATCGCCTCGGTCGAGGCGGTGCCGTACCAGGCGGCGGCGCACGCCGAGCCGATCAGGAACACCGTGAGCGTCGGCCGTCGGCCCCACTTCTCGATGAGGAAGGCGGCCGCGGCGTAGCCGGGCAGCTGCGCCACCGTGATGATGAGCGTGAACTCGAACGAGCGCACGAGCGAGAAGCCCTGGTCCACGAGCAGCGACGGGATCCAGATGAAGGCGCCGTAGTACGAGAAGTTGATGCAGAACCAGACCGCCCAGAGCGCGATCGTGCGGCGACGCAGCGCCGGCGACCAGATCGAGACCCGCAGCTCCGACGGCGCGGAGGGCGCGCGCGACGTGGGCTCCGCATCCGACGCGCGCTCCGCACCGGACTGGGCCGACGCATCCGTCGCCGTCCCCTCGGCTCCGCGCGGCAGGTCGGGCAGGCTGCTGGGCGCGGGCACGCCCGCCGCCTCCTCGAAGGAGCGCACGGTGCGCTCGGCCTCCGAGACGCGGCCGCGCGCCATGAGGTAGCGCACCGACTCGGGCATGCCCCAGCGCACGACGATCGCGAACAGCGCCGGTGCCATGCCGATCGCGAGGCCCCAGCGCCAGCCGTCGTCGGAGGCGCCGACGACGAACGTGCCGATGACGGCGGCGGCGATCCACCCGACGGCCCAGAAGGCCTCGAGCCACACGACGACGCGGCCGCGGATCTTCTTGGGCGCGAACTCGCTGATGAGCGTCGACGCGACTGGCAGCTCGGCGCCGAGGCCGAGCCCGACGACGAAGCGCAGCGCCAGCAGGGCCGCGAGCGAGCCGACGAGGGCCGAGGCGCCGGTCGCGATGCCGTAGACGAGCAGGGTGAGCGCGAAGACGCTGCGGCGCCCGATGCGGTCGGCGAGCAGCCCGCCGACCGTCGCGCCGATCGCCATGCCGACGAACCCGATCGAGGCGATCCAGCTGAGCTCGATGCTCGTGAGCGCCCACTGCTGCGCGAGGGCCGCGAGCACGAACGAGATGAGACCGACATCCATCGCGTCGAGCGCCCAGCCGATGCCGGCGGTGCCGAGCAGGCGGCCGTGCTTGCCGGTGAACGGCAGGCGATCGAGCCGCTCGGAGCGGGTCTGCCCGTCGGCAGTGGGGAGGGCGGTCATGCTGTGGCCTCTCATCGGTGGCGCGGATGCTGCCTGCGCCGATCGCCGGACGACACCACGATAGTGCGGGGCGCATCGCGCCCGGATAGCGTTGCGGCATGAGCGAGCGCATCGAGATCCCCGACGACGTCGAGCGCACCGAGATCGACGCCTTCGTCGCGGCATCGGCGGATGCGGTGTGGGAGCTGTGGACGACGGTCGCGGGCCTCGAGCAGTGGTGGTGGCCGCAGTTCGACGACACCCGGTACGAGGTGGATGCGCGCGAGGGCGGCTGGTACCGGTTCCGCACCGCGACGGGCGGGTTCGGGGTGCAGGGTCGCTACCTGCAGCTCGACGAGGGCAAGCGCATCGTGCAGAGCTGGGACTGGCTCGGCGGCGGCGAGGAGCTGCAGGGCGCGGAGCAGCTCGTGATCGTCGACTTCAGCGAGCTCGGCGACGGCACGCTCGTGCGCGTCACGCAGACGGCGCCGCTCGACGAGCTCGACGATCTGCGCGAGGGCTGGCAGGACACCCTGACGCGCCTCGAGGAGCTGCTGGACTGAGACGGCCAGCGCGTCGGGCGAAACGGTCACTTCGTGGGATGCTTGCCTCACGTGAGCGCGTGAGGACGGTGACGAGATGGCCGGTGACGCCACCAGGCGGCCCAACATCCGCGACGTCGCCGCGCTCGCGGGCGTGAGCTACCAGACGGTCTCGCGCGCGCTCAACCGGCACCCCAACATCCGCCCGGAGA
>DASSWM010000002.1:0-2515 GCA_035704865.1 Agrococcus sp. | reverse complement strand
ATGAGGGCCGCGTCCGGTGCCGCAGCGCGCACGGCCGAGACCACCTGGCGCAGCAGCGCGGTGCGCAGGCCGCTCGCGTCGGTGCCCCACTCGTCCGTGCGCTGGTTCGACAGCGGCGAGAGGAACTGGTGCAGCAGGTAGCCGTGCGCCGCGTGCACCTCGATGACGTCGAAGCCGGCGGCGACGGCGCGGCGGGCAGCGGCGGCGAAGGCCTCCGGCAGCTGCGCGACCTCCGCCGTCGTCAGCGCACGGGGCGGGTCGAAGCGACCGAACGCATCCGCTCCCGCACTCACGCTCTGCCAGCCGCCCTCGGCCGCGGGCACGGTGCCCGAGCCCGACCACGGGCGGTAGGTCGATGCCTTGCGGCCGGCGTGCGCGAGCTGCATCGCCGGCACGGCGCCGTGCGCGCGGATGCGCTCGGCGATCGGCGCCCAGGCCGCCGCCTGCGCGTCGTTCCAGATGCCGGCGTCCTGCGGCGAGATGCGGCCCTCGGGCACGACCGCGGCCGCCTCGGTCATGACGAGGCCCGCGCCGCCGCGCGCGAAGGAGGCGAGGTGCTCGTGGTGCCACTCGCCGGGCATGCCGTCGAGCTCGTCGCACGAGTACTGGCACATGGGCGAGACCCACGCGCGGTTGCGGGCCTCGACGGGGCCGATCCGGATGGGAGCGAGCAGCACGCTCATCGGGCGGCGCCGGGGACGTCGAAGTTGAACACGCCCTCGTCGAAGGCGTTGTAGGCGGCGTAGTCATTCAGCTCGTACAGGCGCGCGCGGGTCTGCATGCGCGTGGTGGCGTCGTCGAGCGTGCCGGTCTCGGCGAGCAGGCCGAGCTCGCGCTCGATGGCGCCCATGGCGATGCGCAGGAGGGAGACGGGGTGGATGGCGAGGTTGACGCCGACGTCCTGCAGCTGCTGGTGGGTGAACAGGGCGCTCTTGCCGAACTCCGTCATGTTGGCGAGGATCGGCACCTGCACGGCGTCGCGGATCGCCGCGAACTCGTCGAGCGTGGCCATCGCCTCGGGGAAGATGGCGTCGGCGCCGGCGGCCTCGAGGGCCTTCGCGCGGTCGATCGCCGCGCTGAGGTCCTGCACACCGCGGATGTCGGTGCGCGCCATGATCACGAGATCGCTGTCGCGCCGGGCGCTGACGGCGGCGGCGATGCGCTGCACCGCGAGGTCCTGCGACACGACCTCCTTGCCGTCGAGGTGGCCGCAGCGCTTGGGGTTGACCTGGTCCTCCAGGTGCAGGCCGGAGACGCCCGCGTCCTCCAGCTCGTGCACGGCGCGGGCGACGTTCATCGCCTCCCCGAAGCCGGTGTCGGCGTCGATGAGGGTCGGCAGATCCGTCATGCGGGAGATCTGCCGGCCGCGCTCGGCGACCTCCGTCAGCGTCGTGAGGCCGATGTCGGGCAGGCCGAGCTCAGCCGCCATGACGGCGCCGGAGATGTAGACGCCCTCGAACCCCAGCTGCTGGATCAGCGGCGCCGTGAGCGGCGTGAACGCGCCCGGGAACCGCTGGATCGTGCCGGAGGCGAGCCCGGCCCGGAACGCCTGCCGCTTCTCGTTCGGCGTGACCGAGGTGGAGAGCACTAGAACAGGCCCTTCGTGGTGCCGACGTCGATCGTGCCCTCCGGCCCGACCACGTTCAGCTGCCGCACCTCATCCACGCTCAGCTCGTCCAGGCGCTCGACGAGGCCCAGGAAGCGGTCGATCTCGGCGTCGTCGATGATGCCCTGCGCGAGCGTGCGCAGCTTCTGCACGTACTCCGCGCGGCCGAACGGGCGCGCCCCGGCCGGGTGCGCATCCGCCACCGAGATCTCGTCCTCGACCGTCTCACCGCTCGTGAGCGTGATGACGATGCGGCCGCCGAACGCCTTCTTGTCCGGGTCCGGGTCGTGGTACCGCTCGGTCCACACCGGGTCCTCGACGGTCGTGATCTTGTTCCACAGCTCCACCGTGTCGGGCCGCTGCGCCCGCTCGGGCGCGTAGGAGGTGACGTGGTGCCAGCCGCCGTCCTGCAGCGCGACCGCGACGATGTAGGGGATCGAGTGGTCGAGCGTCTCCCGCGACGCGGTCGGGTCGTACTTCTGCGGGTCGTTCGCGCCCGAGCCGATCACGTAGTGCGTGTGGTGGCTCGTGTGCAGCACGATCGACGCGACGTTCTCGGGCTCGCGCAGCTCCGGCCGCTCGGCCGAGAGCTTCCTCGCCAGGTCGATCCAGGCCTGCGCCTGGTACTCCGCCGAGTGCTCCTTCGTGTACGTGTCGAGGATGCCGCGCTTGGGCTCCCCCGGCGCCGGCAGCGGCACGCTGTAGCGGCCCTCCCAGCCATCGAGCAGCCACGCGATGACGCCGTCCTCGCCCTCATAGATCGGCACGGGGCTGGTCTGGCCGCGCATCGCGCGGTCCACCGCCTCCACCGCCATCTTCCCCGCGAACGCCGGCGCGTGCGCCTTCCAGGTGGAGATCTCGCCCTTGCGCGACTGCCTGGTCGCGGTCGTCGTGTGCAGCGCCTGGCCG
>DASSWM010000001.1:0-4746 GCA_035704865.1 Agrococcus sp. | reverse complement strand
CGGTGGGGGTGCGGCTGCCGCGGGCGGCGGCGGCGCCGCGACCGCCGGTGGGGATGCGGATGCCGCGGGCGATGCCGGCGCCGCGGCCGGCGGTGGGGGTGCGGCTGCCGCGGGCGGCGGCGGCGACCCCGAGCCGCCGCGAGCGCGAGAGTACGATTGATCCCGTGCCAGTAGCCGACCTCGACTCCTACTCGCTGCTGCTCGTCTACTCGGCGATGGCGGTGTACACGCTCGCGTTCGTCGCGTACGCGGTCGACGTCGCGCGACGCTCCGCCGCCAAGCCGGTGCCCGCGGAGGCGCGCGAGCTCATCGGCGCGGGCGCGCCGGCGTCGGCTGCCGCGACGCCGGCGAGCTGGCCGGCCGCAGACGGTCCGGCGTCGACGACCGGGCCGGCGTCGACGACGCGGCCCGACGCATCCGCCCCCCTCGGCGCGGCGAAGGCGGGCCGGGGCGCGCGCATCGGCTTCACGCTCACGGTGCTCGCGTGGGCGCTGCACCTCGGCGGCGCGCTGCTGCGCGGCCTCGCTGCGGGCCGGGTGCCGTGGTCGAACATGTACGAGTTCGCGCTCACCGGCATCGCCGTGATCGTGGGCGTGTTCATCCTGTCGCGGCTGTGGAAGGACCTGAACTTCCTCGGCGTGTTCTTCACCGGGCTCGCGACCGTCTTCCTCGGTGTCGCGACCGTCAACTACTACGTCGAGGTGACGCCGCTGCCGCCGGCGCTGCAGTCGTACTGGCTCGTCATCCACGTCTTCGTGGCGACGCTCGCGACCGGCTTCCTGGGGCTCGGCACGGGCCTGAGCATCCTGCAGCTGCTCAAGGAGCGGCGCGACAACGGCTTCCTGCGCTCGCTGCCCACGCCCGTGCAGCTCGAGGATCTCGCCTACCGCGTCGGCGTGATCGGCTTCATCTTCTGGACCTTCACGCTCATCGCCGGCGCCATCTGGGCAGAGCACGCCTGGGGCCGCTACTGGGGCTGGGACACGAAGGAGGTCTGGACCTTCGTGATCTGGGTCGTCTACGCCGGCTACATCCACGCGCGGGCGACGCGCGGCTGGCGCGGCTCGCGCTCGGCGTGGCTGCAGATCATCGGCTTCGCCGCGATCATCTTCAACTTCACGATCGTCAACCAGTTCTTCGCGGGCCTGCACGCCTACAGCGGCCTCTGAGTGCAACGGCGCCGCCGGGCCTGGCGGCGCCCCGCCGCGCCGCCGCGCCTGGCCGGCTCGGCGCCCGACCGGCTCCGCGCCTGGCCGGCTCGGCGCCCGACCGGCTCGGCGCCCGACCCGCTGCGCGCCTGGCCGGCTCCGCGCCTGACCGTCTCCGCGCCCGACCGGCTCCGTGCCTGGCCGGCTCCGCGCCTGGCCGGCTCGGCGCCTGACCGGCTCGGCGCCCGACCGGCTCGGCGCCGCCTGGCCTCGCCGTGGCCGGCTCCCGCTCAACTGCCTCAGAGCCGTGTCGAGCCGAATATCCGGCCGTGCCCCGTTGCGGCACGTCGGATTCAGGCGACGGTGGCGAACAGCGCGCGCTCGTGCACGTCGCGCCGAACGAGATCGAGCACCGTGCGCAGCACGAGCTCCGGTTCGAACGCGACCTGCTCGTAGGTGAAGCGCACCACCCGGTAGCCGAGCGCCGTCAGCTGGGCGTCCCGCCGGCGGTCCTTCGCCATCTGCTCACGGCTGCCGTGCCACTCGAGCGAGTCGATCTCGATCACGAGCGACTTCCCGATCAGGAAGTCGAAGAACTCGCCGGGCAGCAGCTCGGGCTGCTGCACGAAGCGAATGCGGGCGCGGCGGAGCATCGCAGCGAAGATCGATTCCGTCCCGGAGCCTGAGAGCTTCGACGCGTGCTCCAGCGTGCGGCCACGGGGCCCCCGGAGCTGCTTCGCGAGCGCGTGCAGCTGCTCGCGCTCGGCCTTGCCGTGCTGGAGCGCGGAGTCTGCAGCGGCGAGCAGATCATCGGCTGCGACGCACGACGACGCGGCAGCGAGCGAGGTCAGCACCGTGTCGATGCCGTCCCACGGCCTGTGCTCCGGAACGCGTCGATGCAGTCGGTGCAGCGTCGTGCCGTCGCGGTCGGCAGCGCAGGCGACGCGAACGCTGCGCGTGCTTCGGTGCACGCGGACGTGCAGGTGGTCGTCGCCGTGCGGCGTCCAGAGCCCGTGGACCCGGAATGCGCTCACGCACGTGATGACGCCTCCGAGCTCGAGCGCTCGGGTGGTGTCGTTGCGCACGCCGCGGAGTGCGAGCCAGCCTCGCAGCGGAACCCACAGCTCGCCGCAGTCGCGCAGCGCTCGCAGCTCAGGCGCCGAGAGGTGCGCTCGCGCGGCAGTCGTCGTGCACACGCCGCCCATGACGTCGAGCCAGTCGAGGAAATCCATGTCGCGCATCGTGCGGCACGCGGCGTGCTCGCGCTGGCGACCGACCCCGGACTGTGGAGAAGGCCCGTCGGAGGCGGACCGTCGCGGGTGGGCCTCGACCGGATATTCCGCTCGAGGGCTTGCAGAAGCAGTTGACGGACGGAGCGGTGCAATGGGCACTGAGCGTCGCAGGCGCCGATGTGTCAGAGGTGCGGCAGGCAGGCCGCGAGCCGCTCGCGCCAGTGCGCGGTGCGCTCGGGAGAGGCCGCATGGGCGGCCAGCAGCGCGGGATCCGGTGCGACGCGGGCCGCCGGGATCGAGCCGTCGACCGGCACGAGCGGCTCGGCGACGTCCGCCGCGAGCAGCGCGCCCGTGCCGAGGCCGCAGTCGTAGGGCAGCTCGGGCAGCGCGCCGGCGAGCGCCGCGCCCATCGACAGGCCGACCGACGAGTCGAGCGCGCTCGAGACCACCGCCGGCAGGCCCGCCTCCGCGACGATCGCGAGCGCCGCGCGAATGCCGCCGAGCGGCTGCGCCTTCACGACGATGACGTCGGCGGCGCCGGCGCGGGCGACGAGCAGCGGGTCGGAGGCCTTGCGCACCGACTCGTCGGCCGCGATCGGGATGGCCAGCCGATGCAGCCGCGCGCGCAGCTCCGCGAGCTCGGCCACGGTCGCGCACGGCTGCTCGACGTACTCGAGGTCGAAGCGTTCGAGCGCTCGCACCGCCGTCTCGGCCTCATCGACGCCCCAGCCGCCGTTCGCGTCCACGCGGATGCGCACGTCGGGCAGCAGCGCCCGCACCTCGGCCACCCGCGCGACGTCGTCGTCGAGCAGCTGCCCGCGCTCGGCCACCTTCACCTTCACGGTGCGGCAGCCGTCGTAGCGCGCGAGCACGCCGGCGACCGCCTCGGGCGCGACGGCCGGCAGCGTCGCGTTCACCGGGATCCGAGAGCGCACGAGCGCCGGCCGCTCGACGTCGGCGTCCTCGAGCGCCGCGCGCAGCCAGCGCGAGGCCTCCTCGCCTCCGTACTCCAGGAAGGGGCTCCACTCGCCCCAGCCGGCATCGCCGGAGAACAGCGCCACCTCGCGTTCGTCGACGCCGCGGAAGCGCGTCGCGAGCGGCAGCGACACGACGTGCATGCGGTCGGCGAGCCGCTCGTAGGCGAGATCCACGCGCCCATGCTCGCATGCCTGCCAGAATCGACGCGTGACCGAGCTGCCCTGGGTGATCGACACCCGCGCCACGATCCGCCGCCGCAACCCCGTGTGGGGTGTGCTGGCGATGGTGGCGGCCGCGCTGTGCGCCGCGTGCTTCCTCGTGGCGATGGGCATCTCGTGGATCGAACTCGACGGCCTCGTCATCTGGCTGCTGCCGGTGTGGGGCGTCATCACGCTGCTCGCGCTCGCGTTCGCGATCACCGCGGCCGCCAAGCGCGGCACCGCGAACGTCACGATGGCGGCGATCACCGGCGGCCTGCTGGTCATCTCGAACCCGGTGGTCTTCCTCATCATCGGCTTCGCGCTCGGCTTCCTGCAGTAGCAGGACGACCGGCTGCGGAGCACGTGCGCCCAGCAGCGCAGGCGCGGCTGGCAGCGCCCTTGCGACCAGCCGCCGCGTCGCCAGGCGGGCGCCGGGGCGCCTGCCGGAGGACGGCACTGCGGATGCGTTGGCGCGCCTCCCGGATGACCTCGCGTCGCGCTCGTACCATCGCGGGATGATCGAAGACCTGCAGCTCGTCGAGCCGGCTCCGGTGCGGCCCGCTCCGGTGCGGTCGGCGCGGTACCGTCGCCGGGCGCGCCTCGGACCGATCTCGCTCTGGCTGCTGCTGGCCGCCGTGGCGCTGCAGGCGCTCTCGCTCGCGCAGCAGTTCAGCTACCTCTTCGCCCCGAAGCCGGGGGAGTTCCCGCTGCTCGTGACCGTCGTCATCGCCGCATCCCTCGTCGGCTGCGCCGGCGTCGTGTGCGGCCTCATGGGCGCCACGACGACGGCTGGGCGACGCACGGGCGCCTTCGGCGCCGCGCTCGGGCTCGCGTTCCTCGTGCTCTTCGCCGCAGCCACCTCGTTCGGCTGGGGCTTCCTCGAGGCGCTCTCGACCCCGGTCTGACCTGCCCGGCGCGACGACCCGGCTCGACCGGCCGGCGCAACCCGACTGGCCAGACCCGACTGGCCGGACCCGGCCTGACCGGCCGGCGCAACCCGACGGGCCAGACCCGGCCTGACGGGCCGGCGAAGCCCCGTCGGCCCGATGCGATGCGCCCAGCCCGACCGGCGACGACCGACCCGCGCGTCCTCTGCCCGGCTGCCGTCACATCACCGTCGCGCAACGATCCGTACGCGATCCTCGCGCGTCCGAGAGGATTGCAGCATGCCCAAGGAGATGCCGGAGT